>NZ_JAQKGU010000010.1 GCF_028532725.1 Desulfovibrio sp. Fe33 | reverse complement strand
ATGTGTCTTTTTCTCAAAGAACGTCCCGCCGTCAGGCGGGAAGAGGGAAACTATGCTTTCGCGTCGTCCCCGTCAACACCTTTTTTCAACTTTTTCCGTTGTTTCAGATGTCGTCCTACCCAAAGGCAGGATGGGGAAGCTAAGCCTTTCGCTTCGCCCCGTCAACACCTTTTTTCAACTTTTTTTCGTCGAAGCGGACGTTGACCCCACTCGTTGGCGGGATGGGAAAACTATGCCGTAGCCCTTCCCAAGTCAACACCTTTTTTCGCCCGGGTTCATCTTTTTTCACCACCTCCCGGGAAAGCCCGTCATACAGCCATTTCCAGCCGCAATCAAACGCACCAATCCGCCCGTCATCGCCCCTGTCCCCTCATGCTTTCGCTGTCGCGAGTAGCAATTGAGGGCAGATCGGCGAGGCGTGATCCACCGCCCCGGCCAGTCCATCGCGGCTGATTCCCTATTCCGAATGCGGCAATTCCCGACTTCACCTTCACCGCCTTGCGCCCCAACCTTCATCATTAAGCCCCCCTCACATCGTTTCAAGCCAGCGAAGCAGGCCGTGCACGGCAGTCCCCGGCTTGATGGACACCTGCTCACCGCCAGGAGGTTTTGCCTCCCGCAAATTGCAGCCCCCTCCCAGGCAACCGAACCGGCCTTCCATGACCAGGCGCTATTTCTATTATATAAGGAGAGGTTCCCATCTGCGCCAGCTCCCCAGGGAATATGGGCCGCCCCTGTTGACAAGCTTGTACGGAAAGGCTAGGAAAAGCTATTTACGGGCATTTTTCGGACAAGACCGTAACTACCCTGTAACAGCTTCCGGCCGGCATGTAATGAAAAAGACAATCGCGCTCATCGGTCCCTCCGACTCGGTGGAAATCATGCGGGAATCCATGGTCCGGTTCTTCCCAAACGTCCCGTACAGGGAATACGTCCGGGAGCGCATTGAAGACACCCACGAAGTCATAGAGCAATGCCAAAGGGAATGCGACGGCCTGCTCTTCTCCGGTATCGGCGTCCAGGAAGCCGCCAAGGCCCGATGCATCCTGACAAGGCCCTACGCCAAGATCGAACGCGGCGCCTACAGCCTTATCCGCGCCTTCTCCGAAGTTATCCGCCAGGGAATCTCCTTCGACCGCCTCAGCATCGACTGCGTCACGCATCAAATCCTGCATGAAGTCGTCCGGGAGTTCGGCATTCCCTTCGGCCAGGTTCATTCCATGCCCTTCTCGACCAAAACGCCGGAACAAGCCTTCCTTGACTGGCACCGCGAGCTCCTGGAGTCCGGCCAGGTCGACCTGGCCATTTCCGGTTTCGGCCTAGTGTATCAGGAACTGGTTTCCCACGGCCACTCGGCGCTCCGCATGTTGCCCAGCTCCCTGCAGGTCCGCGACACGGTAGAGCACCTGCTGACCGCCATCGCAGCCCAAGGGCTTCGCTCCGCAGGCATCGCCATCCAGATCATCCAATTGAGCCGCAACGAAACATACTCCACCAATCAATATGACCGGATGAAGGACGAAGGGCGCTTTTTCCTTGAGCTGCTCGATTACGTCCGTGCCGTCCAGGGCAGTATTTTCACCATCGGCAAGCGTGAATACGTCATTTTCTCCACCAGGGGCGTCATCGAAAGCCCCGAGCACCTGGAGATGTTCGGACTCCTCATAGACTGGGGCCGCAAGAACAGCATCAACGTCAGCTCGGGCATCGGCATCGGCACCACGGCCTATGAGGCGGAGAAATCCGCCCAAACAGCCATCTCGCACAGCCGCGAGCTTCCCGAAGGCGGCCTGTTCCTCGTCCACGACGACCACATTCGAGGCCCGTTGGGGGAAGAGGACGAGCTGCTTTACCGTACGCGGGTCGAGGACAACGCCCTGCTGCGCATCGCCAGGGAGATGGGCACCACGCCCCGCTACCTGGACCGCATCCGGGCCATCATCGAAAAAACCGGCAAGAACACCTTCGACTCCGGCGACCTGGCCGCATGTCTGGGCATCAGCGAACGCAGCGCCAGGCGGGTCCTGAAAAAATTCATGGACAACGGCCATGCTTCGGTGGTGGGTCAGGGCGCTCCCCACACCGTCGGGCGTCCGAAAAAACTTTTCCAAATAAAATTGTAACGTACGCGGTTTTTGTTTTACGCATTTTCGGACATATTTCTGACGTGTCCGTTATAAGACATCCAACCGCATCAACATGGAAAGGGAGGGCAAGAAGAGAGGTCCGAATCCAATGGGAGAGGCCGGCGGGAAGCGGTTCCCCGCTCCAGTGAGGGAGAGGGCGAGGCCGACCGCGCCGGATACGCATCAATCAAACCAACAAAAGGTAACATTCCATGGTAGACGCAATCAAAAACGTGAAGGTCCACCTGCTTGTGCTCGCGCTGGTGGTCGGCTCCGAGCTGATCGGCATTCTCAAGTTCAACGTTGGCCCGGGCATGTTGGTCCTGATCCCCATGCTCTATGCCGTCCTCATCGGCACGTTCATGGGACCGAAATTCCTCAAGGTCGTCAACGACAAGGATATGGGCCACGCCAGCTCCCTGGTCGCCCTGACCCTCATGCTGCTCATGGCCCGCTACGGCACCCTGGTCGGCCCGAACATCCTTGAGCTCATCAAGGCCGGTCCGGCTCTGCTCCTCCAGGAGTTCGGCAACATCGGGACCCTGATCGTCGGCATTCCGGTCGCCATCTTCCTCGGCCTGAAGCGCGAGGCCGTGGGCGCGGCCCACTCCATCGCCCGCGAGCCCAACGTCGCCCTCATCGGCGAGGTGTACGGACTGGATTCCGCCGAAGGCCGGGGCGTCATGGGCGTCTACATCTGCGGCACGGTCTTCGGCACCATCTTCTTCGGCCTGACCGCCTCCATCCTGAGCGCGCTGAACCTGTTCCACCCCTACGCCCTGGCCATGGCCGCAGGCGTCGGATCGGCCAGCATGATGACCGCCACCGTAGGCAGCCTCTCGGCCATCTACCCCGAAATGGCCGACAAGATCCAGGCGCTGGGCGTGGCCAGCAACACCCTGTCCGGGTTGGACGGCCTGTACATGTCCATGTTCATCGCCCTGCCCCTGGCCAACAAACTGTATAAGATCGTGTACCGCATCCGGTACGGCGCCACCCAGGAGGCCTAGTAATGAACAAGATCACGGAATCCGCAATCGTCCTCGTCATCGTGGCCGCCATCACCCTGGTCGGCAACTGGATCGGCTACGGCTTCGGCATCATCGACGCCCTGCCCGGCATGGCCGTGCTCGTGGCGATCTCGCTCCTCGGCATTCTGGCCAGCAAGTACGTCTTCAAGCTGCCCGCCGTCCTTTACGTCATCACCTTCGGGATGATCCTGACCATGCCCGGCGTTCCCGGCAACACCGTCATCGCGGGATGGGTCTCCAAGGTCAACTTCCTGGCCCTGACCACCCCGATCCTCGCCTATGCGGGCGTCGGCATCGGAAAGGACCTGCCTGCCCTGAAGGCGACCGGCTGGCGCATCGCGGTCATCAGCCTGTTCGTCATGGCCGGCACCTACATCGCCTCGGCCGGTATCGCCCAGATCATCCTCAAATCTCTTGGAGAGATCTAAATGCCTCTGAACCCAGAGATCGAAGCCTGTTTCGAAGAAATGCGGGCCATCCGCAGGCACCTGCACACATGCCCGGAAATCGGACTGGAAACAGCCGGGACCGCCGCATTCGTGAAAGGGCAGCTCGACAGCTTCGGCATCGGCTACCAGGACATCGGCGCCAACTCGCTGATAGCCACAGTCGAGGGGCGCAAGCCGGGTAAGACCATCGCCTTCCGCGCCGACATGGACGGATTGGAGATCACCGAAGAAACCGGACTGCCTTATCAATCCCGGACCGAAGGACGTATGCACGCCTGCGGCCACGACGGCCACACCGCCACCATGCTGACCTTCGCCCGCTATCTGGCTGACCACCGGGACTTCGACGGCACGGCGCTTCTCCTCTTCCAATCAGGCGAAGAGGGATTCGGAGGCGCGCTCAAGATCATTGAGGACGGCCTGTTCGAAAAGTTCAATATCGACTTCATGTTCGGATTGCATAACTGGCCCGGGCACGCGGAGAACCACATCATCGTCCACCCGGGTGCCTGCATGGCCTCGGAAGACCGTTTCGACGTGACCATCCGGGGCATGAGCGGGCACGCTTCCTCCCCGGACCTCTGCGTGGAGCCCTTCGCCGCCGTGGCCGACTTCATCGGCGGGGCGCAGTCGATCATCCCCCGCAAGGTCTCGGCGCACGACAAGGCCGTTATCAGCATAACCCAGGTGCATGGCGGCAGCGCGTACAACATCATCCCGGACGAGGTGGTCATTCGCGGCAACGTGCGGACCACCGACGGCGGCGTGCAGGACCTCATCGAGGAATCCCTGGGCCGCCTGGCCGACGGGTTGGCCTCCATCTACGGGGTGCGCACGACGTTCGCCTACCACCGGAAGCATCCGGTGCTGGTGAACTCGACGCCGGAACCGGCCATGAAGGCCGCGGCCCGCGTGGTAGGCGAAGAGAATGTGCGCACCAAGGAACTCCCGGCCATGGGAAGCGAGGACTTCGCCTTCTTCATGCAGCACACCAAGGGGTGCTTCGTGTGGGTCGGCAACGGCAATGATTCGCCTGTCCTCCACAACAGCAAGTTCGACTTCAACGACCACGGCATCCTCGTGGGAGCCTCCTACTTCGCGGAGCTCCTGAAGGAAGTCACGCGGCAGTCCTAAACACCGCCGCATAAACCCATTCCCACAACGCTGCCCGGGACGTCGCGTCCCGGGCAGCCCCATCCATCTTTCACAACGGAACAGGAAATGGATTCTCTGAAAGAGCTCTACAAGAAAGGCAACGGCCCCTCCAGCAGCCATACCATGGGCCCGCAAAAAGCGGCCAGGGAGTTTATGGACCGCACGCCCGGAGCCGCGCGCTACAGGGCTACCCTGTTCGGCAGCCTTGCGGCCACGGGCAAGGGGCATCTCACGGACTGGATCATCGAACAGACCTTGGGAACCGAGCGCACGGAAATCGTCTGGAAGCCGGAGATCGTGCGTCCCTTCCACTCCAACGGAATGATCTTCGAGGCCCTGGACGGCCGGGGAAGCGTCATTGATTCCTGGGAGGTTTACAGCGTGGGAGGCGGCACCATCGCCGAAGCAGATTCGCCGACCCGGGGGACGAAGACCCTGTACCCCCACTCCTCGCTGTCGGCCATCACGGCCTACTGCAAGGAGAACAACCTGGAGCTGTGGCAGTACGCCGAGGAACAGGAAGGGCCGGAACTCTGGCCGTTCCTGGAAGACATCTGGAGAGCCATGCAGGACGCCATAGAACGCGGTCTCAAACGCACGGGAGTCCTGCCGGGCGAGCTGCATTATCCCCGCAAGGCCAGCACGTTCTTCAAAAAGGCCCGTACCCAGTCCGGACCGCTGCGCAGCACGGGCAAGACCTTCGCATACGCCCTGGCCGTCGCCGAGGAAAACGCCTCGGGCGGCAAGGTCGTCACCGCGCCCACATGCGGCTCGGCCGGGCTGATCCCCGCTGTCCTGCGCTCCATGCAGGAGAGCTATGAACTGGGCGAAATGGAAATCCTGCACGCCCTGGCCGTGGGCGGCCTGATCGGCAACATCGTCAAGACCAACGCCTCCATCTCCGGCGCGGAAGTCGGCTGCCAAGGGGAAATAGGGACCGCGTGCGCCATGGCCGGAGGCATGGCCGCCTACCTGTTCGGCGGCTCGCTCATGCAGATCGACTACGCGGCCGAAATGTCCCTGGAGCATCATCTGGGCATGACCTGCGACCCGGTCGGAGGATATGTTCAGGTGCCCTGCATCGAACGCAACGCGGTCTCGGCCATCCGGGCCATCAACGCGGCCGAGTACGTCCTTTTCACGGACGGCGAGCACCGCATCAGCTTCGACCAGGTCGTGCAGACCATGGCGGAGACGGGCCGCGACCTGAAATGCGGCTACCGCGAGACCTCCCTGGCCGGACTGGCCAGACTCGGCATCAGGAAGGGCTGAGGCGACACGCGCCAAAGCGGCTGTCCCTGCCGCCCTCCTTCACCCTCGCGCACCCGGCCCGCGCATCGAACAACCGATGCGCGGGCCGTCAACGACTGTCCGCCTGAAAACGCCCCCCCCGGTTGGGTCCTCACCGGCCAAAAGTGCCACTCTTCCGCCATTCAATCCCTTTCTCCAAGGAGGGGGGCCGGATATTTTTCCTGAACGCGGCATATCCCGCCCGATAAAACAACCAGGAGATATTCCATGAAAAAACTGATCCTCTTGTTGGCCCTCATCCTTGTCGTCGCAAGCGGCGCGCAAAACGCCCGGTCCGAAGGGGAAACCGACCTGTCCCACAAGGATAAGGCCGTCGCCCTGATCCGGAGCATCGAATCCGGCGACAGCGGGCCGGTCTCGTATGTGAATCCCGAAAAGTACATCCAGCACAACCTGCTGGTCGCCGACGGCCTTGCGGGCTTCGGGGCGGTCCTCGCCCAGCTCCCCGCCGGAAGTGCCAAGGCCCGCGTGGTCCGCGCCTTCCAGGACAGCGAGTATGTCTTCCTCCACACCGAGTACGACTTCTTCGGCCCCAAGGCCGGGTTCGACATCTTCCGGTTCGAGAACGGCCTGATCGTCGAGCACTGGGACAACCTCCAGGCCATCGCCCCGGCTAATCCGGCCGGACGGACGCAGTTTGACGGTCCGACCTCCGTCGCCGACCGGGACAAGACCGAGGAGAACAAAACGCTCGTGAAGGGCTTCGTGAAGGACGTGCTCATGGGCGGCAATCCGGGCAAGATCACGGACTACATCGTCCCGGCCTACACCCAGCACAACCCCGCCATCGGCGACGGACTCGAAGCGCTGGGCGCCGCCCTGAAGGCCATGGCCGATGCCGGAACCCCGATGATATACACCGCCAACCACATGATTCTCGGCGAAGGCAACTTCGTGCTCAGCGTGTCCGAAGGCGAATTCCTCGGCAAACCCTCAGCCTTCTACGACCTTTTCCGCGTCGAGAACGGCAGGCTCGTCGAGCACTGGGACACCATCGAGGAAATCCTCCCCAGAGACGCCTGGAAGAACGGCAACGGCAAATTCTAGCGCGACGGACGCCCGGTTCCTTTGCCGGACCGGGCGTCCCTGCTCGAAAAGGAAGGTGAAACGAGTATGGAATGGCGTTCGGGCGGCACAGCCGGGAACCCTTTTATGGCTGGTTCGATCGGCGCGGTCCGTGGTATCGTGGCGGACATGAAGAGCGCAGTACCCACACACAAGGCAGCGGACCACATCGACGTATTGTCCAACTTCGAGATATGGCCCTTCACCGTCGGCACGGGCTGCCCGATCAGCGACCTGAGCGCGGCGCACTGCCACGACTTCTATGTGGTCCACTACGTTACCCGGGGACGCGGAAGGCACGTCATCGACTTCGAATACTACGATATCGAGCCGGGGACGCTGTTTTTCGTTTCGCCGCGCCAACTGCACCTGTGGCAGGTCGAGGAGGAACTGGACGGCTTCATCATGGCGTTCAGCGAAGACTTCTTCCTCTCTTCAGGCGGGCTGGGGGACGGCGTTCCCGAACTGGAATTCTTCCACACCGCCACGCACTCCCCCGCTCTCCGCCTTACCGAAGCCCACGGCCGCGCCATCGCGGCCCAGCTTTGCGCCATGCGAAAGGAATACGCCGAACGCCGCGAAGGATACGTGTCCGTGCTCCGGGCCTCCTTCCACATCTTCATCATCCAGTTGCAGCGCATCGCCGCGGAAGAGATGACACGGGTGAAAGTCCGGAAAGAACACCGGCTGGTGCGCCGGTTCAAACGGCTGGCCTCGGAACTGTACGCGAGCCAGACCAACATTCAGGAATACGCCGGGAAGCTCAACGTCAGCGTGAGCAGGCTCAACGAAGTCATCAAGGAAGGCACGGGGCTCACGCCCGGCCAAATCGTGCGGAACGAACAGGTAATGGCGGCCAAAAGACTGCTTGCCCTTTCCGACATGAGCGTGTCCGAAATCTGTTTCAGCCTCAACTTCGAGGACCCCTCGTATTTCGGACGCTTCTTCAAGCGGGAAACCGGCGCGTCGCCGTTGACCTTTCGGGATTCAATGCGAAACAAATACCATCAATTTTCCAGATAGGAGACGGCTCATGACTCTGCGGGAGATCCATTCGGCCATCGAAAAGATCGGCTGCCTCACTTTCACCACGCTCGACAACGGTGCCATGCACAGCAGAATCGTCAGCGTGTGCGGAGGCGACGACGAGGGCATCTATTTCCTGACGATGAACATCAAGCCCTTTTACCGCCAGTTGAAAAGCAACCCCCATGTGTCCATATGCGGGATTTACCCCTCCGGCCGGAAGGAAGGGAAAAACAAGGTGGGCCAGCCGTATTGGAGGCCAGGCTTTTTCCTGCGCCTCACGGGCGAGGCCCGGGAAATCCAGGAAGACGAAATGAGAAGAAAGGCGGAAGACGGCAGCGAGCCGCACAGATATGCCCTGGAGGATGCGGAACGATACCCGGCGATCAGGCTTTTCTGCATATTCAGGGGCAAAGGGGAAATCTTCGATTACGACTTCGAGATGGAAAACCGCGACCACAAGTTGCTGCGCTCGCGCTTCGCCTTCGGCGGAGAGACCGTCCGGCAGGCCGGTGTCCGCATCGATCCCGACAAGTGCGTAGCCTGCGGAGAATGCCGCGAAGCCTGCACCTTCAAGGCCATCGAGGAAGGCGACGTCTACCGGGTCGACGGTGAACGGTGCGACGAGTGCGGCAGTTGCATCCAGGTCTGCCCACAGGACGCCATCGAATTCCCCGAGACCATGTGACCCGCTCTCCCCGCCCCGGGATGCCGCATTCCGGGGCACGAAACTGTTTTCTCTTCGCGCCGGGAATGCTAACAACGGTCGCGGGGACGATATAGGCGACCCTTTTGCGGATCGGTCGGCGCGCCCCCCCTGAATTCATCTGAACCAGCGGCGGCGCATCCGATGATCGAAACGCTTTTCGCAAGAATCCTGACCGGAACCCTGCTTTTTCTCCTGGCGGGGACATCCGCGGTCTTTTGCCCTCCCGATCCGGCGCGGGCCGAAAGCTTCGGCCCGGCCCTCATCGGCAAGGCGGGGACCGAAGGCGAAAAGACCACCCGTTCACTGCTGATCCCCTTCGCCTTCCGTTCGGATCTGGTCGGGCTGGCCGTGGGCATCGGAGCCGGGGCCACGGGATTCCAGGACGGTCAGATGAGCGTTGCGGGAACCGGATACATATCGACCCAGAAGGCGCTGGTTCTAGTGGGAGCGGTGTCCAATTACCGGGTTTGGAACACGGAGCGGCTCTTCCTGGACACCGTCGGCTCCCTCGGCACCTACCCGCATCTATGGGTTTTTTCCGGGCCGGACGGCGCGGGCGGCAACGCATCGGGAAAGGACCAGCGGCTCAGCGGACGCGGCCACGACAACTGGATCGAAACGAAGTTCAAATACGTCCTGCCGTGGGGCGGCGGCGCGGAAAATCCCATCGCCGATTACCGCCTCAAAAACGGCCTGCTGGCCACCGGAGCCACCGGGGGCGGCGACTGGAATCCCCTCTCGGGAGGACTGACCTATCTCGACGTGACCCCGTTCTTTCGGGACCAGACCATCAAGGAAAGCGATTCCGACGAGGAAGTCTTTGAAACGGTGGGTGTCCGAATGGGGCTGCGCCACGACAACACAGACTTCCCGCTCAATCCGACAGTGGGGAGCAAACAGAAAATCGCCGTTTCCCACGGATTCGACGCCCTCGCGCACAGCGACAGTTGGACGGCCGTGGAAGCCGAATGGAGCAAGTTCTTTTCCCTCGGCCCGACGGATTCCGCCAGCCAGCGCGTCATCGGCATCGACGTCTGGACCGCTGGCACGCTGTCCTCCCAAAGACCTCCGCCGTTTGAAGGCGCGACCCTGGGAGGCATCAACAGGATGCGCGGTTACGACAACAACCGCTTCAACGACCGCGCGGCCCTCTACTACGGGCTGGAATACCGGTACATGCCCCGCTGGAATCCCCTGAAAGACCTCCGGTTCGCCAAGGTCGACTGGGTCCAGGTGACGCTCTTCGGCGAGCTCGGCCGCGTGGCCGACGAGTGGGACCTCATCACTCTCAACCGCGACATGAAGTACGACGCAGGCGTCCGGTTCTCGGCGCTCATCAACGACTACCTGGGCCGCGCCGACTTCGCTTTTTCCCCGGAGACCTGGCACATCCGGGTCATGGTCGGCCTCCCCTTCTGAAGCCGCCCTTCGGAGGCTGACCGACCCGCCCCGCAGACCGTTTCCATATGAATCCACGGCTGTCCCGACGCAGAAGACAGGCCCCCGCGAAAACGATGTTTCCGCGAGGGCCTTCAATCAAGGGAGTTTGACTGTATTGGGGGAACTGGGTCAGACGACCTTTCTCAGGCGCACGGGGATGCCCTGGCGGGCGGCCGCGCCGGTTTCGTGTTCCTGTAGGGTGGAAACGCCCCGGCGGGTGGGGTCTTCCGGGACGAGATCATTGAGGCTGAAGCCGTTGGCTGCGCCCGGGTTGGCCGGAATGACCGAACCGTCCACCTCCACGCTCGCCGCTCCGAGGGCGCGGTGGCCGAAGCCGTGCTCCACGGCGATGACGCCGGGCGCGACCACGGCGCCGACCACCACCCTGGCGCGGGCTGCGGCGGCCGGGCTTTCGATCTCCACCTCGTCGCCGTGGACCAGGCCGAGCCTGGCTGCGTCCTTGTCGTTGACCATGACCATGTTCAGCGGCTTGATGGCCCGCAGCCGATCCAGAACGACGGCGTAGGAATTTATCAGGTTAGACTTGAACGAGGTCATGACAAAGGGGTAGTCGGCCTCGGTCCAGACCGTGCGCAGCTCGCTGCCGTCGCAAAGCCTGGGCGGCATGAAAGTGGCCACGCCGAGGTACGGCTCGCCGGTTTGGGAGTTGATGGAAGTGCCCACGGTCTCGTTGTAGATCTGCATGGTCCGCTTCCACCGCCCGCCCAGCCATTCGCCGTCGTAGCTCTTGGAGTACGGCGCGAACCGGCCCCCCCGGCTGTACACGGCTGCCACCGGGCCTCGTTCGTCGGGCCGCAGGGTGCGCTCGATATCCGGCAGGATGCGCTCGATGCCGGACAGCCTGACGTCCTCCCCACTCGGCGCGGGCAATTCCTGCCCCTTGAAGAAGGCGATGTTGGCCGCCAGCCGCAAATAGTAATCCTCCGGCCCGTTCAGGGGGTCGACCGAGCCGTCTTCGGCCGGGATAGCGTTGTCGCCGAAGCCCGGCAAGTCCATGCGTTTGGCCGCCTCGATGAGGAACTGCTCCATGCACACAGGACGGCCGTCCGCCGTCCTCTCCTGCCGGGGCTCCACGGCGGGCCAGCGTGCCGTGGACATTTTGGTCAACACCCCGGACCATGCGCCGGAGAATCCGCCCCACCCCTCGAACATGCACGGGTCCGGGACGAGATAGTCCGCATAGGCGTTGGTCTCGTTATGGAAGGTGTCGATGCCGATAATCAGCGGCAGGCTTTTCGGGTCCCTGAGGCTTTCGTCCACGGCCCGCTGGAGGCCGCCGTGGCCGTAGATGACGTTGCCGGTCCAGTTGATCCAGCACTTGTAGCGGAACGGGTGGCCGTTCACATGGCTGAGCAGGTGCTCGGCGGGCATGTTCGGCGGGGTGAACGGGTACCAGGGATACAAGGCCGGGTAAGGGTTCTGACCGACGGCCTTTTTCTTTTTGAACTCCGTCGACTTCTGATACGGCGCGCGGCAACGGATGGCCGGGAATCCCTTGGCCTTGACCTGGCCGGGAAATCCTTCAAGGTCGTACTTCGGCCCCTTCATGGCGGGGCCGTGAAAATTGCCCGCCGTGGCCGAAATGCCGCCCTTGGCGTTGATGTTTCCAATAAGCGTGTTCAGCGTCAGCACGGTGAAGGTGGCATTGGCGCCCGAGGTGCTCATCATGCCCCCATGCACGTCCACAACCGCCTTCTTGCCGTGGGAAGTAAACTCCCGGGCCAGTTCGATCATCCGCTCCACGGACACGCCGCAACGGTCGGACATCTCGTCCAGTTCATGGGCCATGGCCTGCTCCTTGAGAAGCTCGAAGGAGGTGGCCGCCTCGACGGTTTCGCCCGACGCAAGGGTAATTTCCCCACGGAACTCCAACACGCCCTCGTCGCTCTTCTCCGAAGAGGCTGGCTTGCCGGTGGCCGCGTCCAGGACAACGAATTCCTCCTCGCCGCCCAGGCCGAGTTGAACCGCCCGAAGGAACTTTCCCCTGGACCCGCCGGACCGGGCCACCAGATAGGTGGCGTTGCTGATGCTGATTTCACCCGCTTTCACAGCGGCGGCCTCATTGGGGCGGACCAGGAAATTCCTGTCGTACCGCCGGTTCTCGATGATCCAGCGGATCATGCCCATGGCCAGCGCCGAGTCCATGCCGGGGGTGATCGGCACCCATTTGGCCCGCTCGCCTACCGCGTCCGAGGCGGGCATACGCAGCACCGGGTCGATGACCGCATAATGCAGCTTGCCGTCCGTCCTGGCCGAAGCCAGGAGCCGGGCCGAACGGTTGAACGGGTTGGAGGCCTGGGACGGCGCGGTGCCCCAGAACAGGGCGAACTCGCAATTGGCGTAGTCCGGCTTGATGTGGGCGTTCTTGGCCAGATCGTCCATGAACATGCCGGAACCGATGCGGAAGGAAAGGCCGCAGTAGGCCCCGTGCTTGCCGAAGTTCTTGGTGCCGAAGGAATTCATGCCGAACCGTCGGAAGAAGAAATCGCTGCGCCCGTCGTCCACGGCGTAGGTCAGAAGCAACTGGTTGCTCTTGGGACCGAATTCCGGGTGCTCGGGGTTGGCCGGGCCCTTGGATTCGCGGATGGCGCGCAGGCCGTCCACACGCCCTTCGCCGAACAGATCACCGCCCTCGACCACCTCTTCCAACAACTGCTCGAAGGGGATGCGCTTCCATTTGTTTTCGCCGCGCTTGCCCGCGCGCTTGAGGCAATGGGTAATGCGGAACGGGCTGTCCGAAGCCTCGAACATGGCCGCCCCGCGCCCGCAGACCGTGGACCGCTGGGCATGGCCCATGTCCTTGTCGGCGGAGAGACGGTCGAGCGCCTCCTTCACCGGCATGGACATGGGGAAGTGCTTCTCGTGAGACAGAGGGTTGTACGGGTTGCCCGCCACCCGGACCACCTTGCCGGTGGCCTCGTCGATGTGCAGACGCACGCCGCAGAAGGTGGTGCACCCCCAGCACTGGTTAAAGGCGATGCGGCTCCCCTTGCCGAGGCTGACCTCACCGTCAGGGGTGCGCTCGTATTCGGGCGGAAGGGACCGGGGGGAGACCTTTTTCGGGTCCTCGGCCGCACCGGTCACGGATTCGGCTTCCGCGCTGCCGGGCCTGATAAGCGCAGCCGCGCCGAGAACGCCCAGCCCGGCGGCCGCGAGACCGTTCCTGACGAGTTCGCGTCTGTCTTTATCCATGTGAATGCTCCTTCCTCACCGTGACGACGTTGCTGAAAAGGGATTTCAGGACCAGGCCCAGCCCCACCAGGAAGACCAGGCTTCCGGCGATGGACAGCAGGGACTGAGCCGAGACGAGATGGGCCGCCGCGCCCGCGTCGACGGCGGTGAACGATTTGCGGGGAACCGCCTGACCGAGGAAAATGAGCCGGATAAAGAAACCGAGTCCCGCCCCGTAGCCAGCCAGCCCGGCCAGGAACGCCAGTCCCCGCGCCTTGACGGCTATCAGGCCGAGCACAGCCCCGGCCACGCCGATCAGTGAAAGCGCGGTCCAGGCCCCGGGAGCGGCCAGAACGTACCCTTCGGGCGGCGTGAGCAGGAAACCGGCTCCGGCGCACAACAGGGACGCTCCGCTCATTGTCAGGAGCAGCCAGCCGGGCGCGGCCTGCCTCCGAAGTCCGCCGAGCAGCGCGGCAAGCCCCGCGCCGCCCGACAGCCCGGCCAGCGCGAAGCCAACCGGCAGCATCCCGGAAGTCCACATGACCCGGCCCTGCAAATAGCCGATTTCGCGCGAAGCGTAGGTCAGCACTCCCAAAGAAAGAAACATCGCCGCCCCGGCCACGAACCGGGAACGGGAATCGCCGTCCGCATCGAAGTACAGGGCCAGCAGGGACACGCCGAGAAACACCGGCAGCAAAAAGGTGCCGATGGTCGTCCAGGAACTGAAGGAGGGCGAGACCATGAACATATACAGATGAAAGGGATTGCCGAGGGACAGCGCGAGCGCGCCCATGCCGGTCATGGCCGAGGCGATGCCCGTGGCGAACAACGTCCTGCGGCCTTCCCCGCTCCTTCCCGCAAGGGTCAGCCCCCCTGCCAGCAGGACCGCGACGGCCGCCGATGTGAGCATGGCCAGGGCGAGCGGCTCCAGGATCTCCCAGGTTATGGCCGGGGGCACGTTGACCAGTTCAATCACCCTAGGCATATCCACCTCCCACCGGCATCGCGCCCTCGGCCATGGGCAGTCCGACATTGGCCGGGCTTTCCAGGAAGGCGTTCAGGTTGACGTAATAGACATTGGGCTTGGTGCCCATTTCCGGGGCCAGCACCTTTATCGCGCCCTTGTGCTCCTTGAGGGTCCGGCTGACCAGGCTTTCGGGATCGTTCATGTCGCCGAAGACGCGCGCCCCGCCCACGCAATTCTCCACGCAGACGGGCAGCAGCCCGGCCTGAAGACGATGGACGCAGAACGTGCATTTGTCCGTGGAACGGGTTTCCGGGTTGATATAGCGGGCATCGTAAGGGCAGGCCTGCACGCAGAAACCGCAGGCCAGACACTTGTCGCTGTCCACCAGGACCAGTCCGTCCGCGTTCTTGTAGGTGGCGTGCACCGGGCAGACCGGCACGCAGGCTGGCTCTTCGCAGTGGTTGCAGAGCCGGGGCAGCGGGGCCACCGTAGGATTCGCGCCCTCGATGACGTACTCACCCACCGAGGCGCGGTATTTCCCCACCGGGACCCGGTTCTCCACGGAACAGGAGACCGAGCAGGAATGGCAGCCCACGCACCTTCTGAGATCTATGACCATTGCGTATCGAGGGGCGTTGCCGCCCCCGGCACGCGCTTCCGCCGCCCTGAGCGCGCCCAGGGCGGGCACCCCGGCACAGGCGAGCTTGAGAAATTTCCGTCTGTCCATGAAACCTCCGGTTGCGCTTTTCGCGTTTACCGGAAGAATGCGACGGTTTTGCGACCGGAACAATCGGGAAGCTTCTGATTCGACGGTTCCTTTTTTCAGGCCGTTGCGGCGGCAGACACAACGGCACCTTAATTAAAAACAATATGTTAGAGAATATAAGCCTGACACGGACCGACGCAGCCCACGGCCAAGGGTGGGGAATTTCCCGAAGGAAGGTGCCGGACGGGCGTCAGACCGAGATCAGCCCGTGGCGGATGGCCAGCTTGGTCAGGTCCGGAATGGTCCCGACATCGAGCTTTTCCATCAGATTGTACTTGTGGGTCTCCACGGTCTTGGGGCTGATGTGGAGCTTGGCCGCCGCTTCCTTGACGGTGAGACCGTCGGCCAAAAGCCGGAAGACCTCCAGCTCGCGCGGACTCAGATGATCGAACAAGGCCGCCTCGCCCGCACGCTCCGGGGAGAGCTGACGCAGGAGCGCGGCCGGATCGATGGTCGTAAAATACGTCTTCCCGGCCATGACCGCCTCCACGGCGGCGCACAGTTCGGCGGGCGGACCTTCCTTGAGCACATGGCCGGAAATGCCCGCCTTGAACAGCTCCAGGATGAACCGCTGGTCCGAGTGCATGGTGTAAATGATGATCCGCGTGTCCGGCGAGACCTCGCGGATGCGCTCGGTGGCTTCCACCCCGTCCATCTCCGGCATGGAGATGTCCATGATGACGATATCCGGGCGCAACGCGCGGGCGCGGTCCACGGCCTCGACGCCGTTGGCGGCCTCGCCCACGATCTCGATGTCGCGGCGCGGGGCGAGCAGGCTGCGGATGCCCGCGATGACCACCTGATGGTCGTCGGCGATAAGCAGGGAGGTCTTATGCATCGTTGTTTTCCCGGATGTTCAGCTCGGCCAGTATCTGCGTGCCCCGGCCGGGTGCGGATTCGAGGTGGAAAGCCCCTTCCAGTTGGACCATGCGTTCCTTCATCAGGGTCAGTCCCAGGCTGCCGGACGACCCCGCCGCCTCGGCCACGGCCGCCGGGTCGAACCCCCGGCCGTCGTCCTCGATGGTCAGGTTGAGCCGCCCGTCCCGGTCGATCAAGCTGATGTGGACCTGCCTGGCCCCGGCGTATTTGACCGTATTGGTCAGGGCCTCCTGGGTGATCCTGTATAGGGCCAGCTCCTTTTGGCTGTCAAAACGTTTGGGCACGCCCTTATGGAAGAAATGAATGTCGAGATCGGTGGCGGCGCGATACTCGTCGAGCAGCGCCTCGATGGCCTGGGCCAGGCCGAGATACTCCAAAGTGTCGGGCCGAAGCCCCTTGGAAATAGACTTGATGTCGCGCTGGACCAGGGTGATCTTGTCCGCCGCGCTCTCCAATTGCCCCCGGCAGCACCCGTCCGACGAGGCCAGGGACTCCAATGCGGCCTGCAAATCAAGCCGCAGGGTGGTCAGAAGCTGCCCGGTGTGGTCGTGCAGTTCGCGGGCCACTTCCCGGCGGTCCTCCTCCAGCAGGTTGATAAGGTCGCGGGACAGTATCTTGCGCTGCTCGTGCTCCCCTGCCAAGCGGCTGTGAATCTTGCGCAGCTCCTCATTGGCCTCAGCCAGTTCGCGGGTGCGCTCGCGCACGCGGTCCTCAAGCTCCCTGCGGGCCTCCTCCAGGGCGTGTTCGGCCTTGAGCCGGGCGTCCAACTCGGATTTGAGGGTGGCGGTCTTGGCGTCCACCTCGGACTCCAGCTCCGAGGCGTGGAGTAGGAGCCGCCCGGTCAGCGGACGCAGCAGCCGCCACAGGCCGATGAGGCAGACCGCATAAATGAGCAGGGAGTAAAGGGCCAGTTGGATGAGCCGCAACCTGATCGGGTTGTACAACTCCCGTTCGTTGATGGACACGGCCAGTCCCCATCCGCTGCCGCTCACCGGGGTATAGGCCGTGACCTCGTCGCCGAAGGCCAGGATGCCGGATTTCCCGGCCACGGCCAGACGCAACGCCTCCGCCTGGCTGCCCGCCGTCCCGACCGTTCCCCCGGTTCCGTCAGGAAACGGCGCGACGCCGTTCCCTGTAGCGTAGCCGAGGCCGATGGCTCCCGCGCCCCGGACGTTGCGTCCGCTTTCGACGATCCCGAGGAGCCGGGAAATGTTCATGACCACCAGGTCCACGCCAAGCCTGCGCCCGGGACGATCCCGAATGGGCGCGGCGATGACCAGACACGGAACGCCCCCCAGAACCGAGGGGGCGGAGAAGCGCACGTCCCCGGCGGACGACGCCAAATCCTCGGCAAGGGCCTCGGGCACGGGCACGCCCACCGAGGTCACGAAACGGCCGTCCCGATCCAGGCGGGTCAGGCCGACCACCTCCTCGGACAGGTTCATGGCGTCTTCCAGCTTGGGCCGGGTAAAGGCGGCCAGCTCCTCCAAAGAGACGCGGCCCGCGCTGTACGCGGCCAGCTCCTCCCGGATGCGGGTCCGGCTTGTGACCTGCCGCGACAGGTCCACGGCCCGGCGGCACCACTCGCCAACGGCCAGGGCGCGGGTCTCGGCGATATGGGCAAGCCCGGCCTCCTCGGCCTGCTCAAGTTGGCTGAACAGCGTCGCAACCACGGAAAGTCCCACGCCGAGCGCCAGAACGAGCAACGCGCCGGAAGCGTAGAGAAAGAGCTGTTTCTTGAGCCGGTCCGACAGCCGGGAGCCGGAATTGCGCGGAGATGTCGTGGGTTCGGGCATGGTTGTGGTCCTTCCCCCATCAGTAGCCGCAATCGGCCGTGACCGCAATCCGCCCGCAGGAATCAGCAGCCCCTACTCGCCCGGCGGGCAGAGGCGCGCCGAGGGGTTGCCCGCGTCGAGCACATGAACCGGAAGGTCCGGGCGTCCGTACCGTTCCAGCGCGCGCCTGACCGTGAAGGCGAGATGGAACGGATCGCGCCCCTCCGGCGGCATGTGGTAGATGAACACCTCGCGCGGACGGAAGATGCCGTCGATAATCGCCTGGCCGTCGGGATTGTGGAAGAAAATCGGATTGACGAAAACCGCGTCGAGATTCACACCTCTCAGGGCGTCTCCGTAATAATCCGGCACATGATCGGCGTCGCCGGTGAAAAGCAGGTTCATGCCCGCCAGGGAAACGAGCAGGCAGTCGTTGCGCACCTCCCGGAACTGCGGCCCCATGTGGCGCGCGCCCACGGCGGTCACAGACAGCCCCGGCTCGGGCTTCACCGTTCGGGTTTGCCCCGGCAAAAGGCCCATGGACCAGTTCGGAACGCCCTTCTCCGCGAGCGCGTCCCTGTACCGTGCCAGCTCTGGCGAACCTTCGGCCGCGTCCGGCAGAAACACGCCCCTCACGGGCCTGCGGCGAAGGAACTCCAACGCCAGCCCCGGCGTGAAGTGGTCCGGATGCTCGTGGGTGAACAAAAGGTAGTCCAGGTGAACGTAAATACCCTCTCCCCGAGCCATGCGCTCCCTGTCCTCCACGCTCACACGGCTGAACGGATGTCCGTCCTGATCGTGAACGCCGTCCACGAGCAGCCCCAGTCCGCCGCCCCTGACCATGACTCCCGCATTGGCCACGAGATCGATGTCGATACACTCGGTCACGTCTTTCCCTCCTTGCGGCGTTCCCGATGCAAGGGTCATACCCTCTTCGGCCGCCCGAGGCCAGACAGATCGCCGAAGCGGAGCCTTGCCCGGCGGCCCTACAGCGGGTATAGGGCGGACGGCCCGGATTCGCCGGGCCCGCCTTTTGCAATGCCCGCCACAAAGGAGCGTTCATGCGATACATCCACAACCAATCCACCGACCCCGCGTTCAATCTGGCCGCCGAGGAATGGCTGCTGACGGAGTCCGGCGACGAGGTCTTCATGCTCTGGCGCAACCGGCCCGCGGTCATCGTCGGACGAAACCAGAACACCCTGGCAGAAATCGACGAAACCTTCACCCGGGAACGGGACATCCCGGTGGTCCGCAGGCTGAGCGGCGGCGGGGCCGTGTTTCACGACCTCGGAAACATCAACTTCACCTTCATCAACAACGGCAACCCATCGGAAGGACTCGACTTCGAGCGGTTTACCGTGCCCATCCAGCAGGCCCTGCGCTCCATGGACGTGGAATGCGTCTTCAGCGGCCGCAACGACCTGCTCATCGACGGCAAAAAATTTTCGGGCAACGCCCAGCACTTCCACGGCGGGCGCATCCTCCACCACGGCACCCTGCTCTTCGCCTCGGACATGACCGACCTCTCAGGCGCGCTGCGCGTGGACCCGGAAAAATACCGGGACAAGGCGGTAAAAAGCGTGCGCTCCAGGGTGACGAACATATCCAGCCACCTGGAAAAACCCATGGAAGTCACAGAGTTCATCGAGGCGCTCATGGCGTTCGTATCCGACAACGCCTCCCCGGACCATATGGCCCTGACCGACGGCGAGACCGAGGCCATCGACCGGCTGGCCGACAAGCGGTACCGCACCTGGAACTGGAACTTCGGCTCCTCCCCGGCCTACAATTTCAGCCGACGCACCCGCACCCCCGGCGGCCTGCTGGACGTAAACCTCTACGTCAAGAAAGGGCGCGTCCTCAAAGCCCGGCTGTTCGGCGACTACTTCGGCGTCCGCGACGTCGCCGAGCTGGAGGAACGGCTCGTCGGAAGCCGCCACGACCGCCGAGAAATCGAGGAACGCCTGTCCGGAATCCCCCTCGACGACTACTTGCACGGCGTCACCCTGCCCACCCTCCTCGACTGCCTGTTCTAAGCCCGTCCCGGACGGCCTGTTCGAAATCCGAGCAATGTTCACGTCCGGGACAGGCTTCGGCCTTCTTTCCCCATCTCCGCAATCCGTTATTTAAGCAAACATACTGTTTTCTAATACAAAAATTACCGGGGCATACTCCTTGCTGTATTCGTGCATCGCAACTTCAAAACCCAGGAGAAAATCTCATGGATGCATCCGAAAAAGCAGCAACGACCTTGGCCAAAATGACGCAGCGCGCGGGCAACGTCTTCCCGAATTACCTTGCCTTCACAAAGGAGATCAGCCAGTTTGGCCCCATCGATCACAAGACGCAGGAACTGATTCACGTGGCCTGCTCCATGATGTCCCAGTGCGAAATGTGCATCTCCCTTCATATCCAGGGAGCGGCCAGCCACGGGGCGACCAAGGAAGAGATCATGCAGGCCGCCATGCTGGCCATTTCCATGGGCGGCTCGCCGAAGGTCATGTACATGCACTACGTGTTCGACGAACTGGACGACCTTTTCGATTAACCGGACGGCGGATTTCGTCGGGGCCGTGGGGCGTGCGTTCCGCCCCGGGCCCCGAAGCTCCGCCGCCAGCCCGACGGCGGACGACCAGGCCGCCTTCCCGGAGGCATTGATGGAGATAAAGACCCACGAAGGCATCGACCGCGCCCTGTGCGGCGAGCCGGTCGAAATAAAGGAAGGGAGCAGCACGGTCCGGCTGGAATGCGCCCCGTGCATGGCCGCCGACGCCAGCGGACTGGTGCACGGCGGGTTCATATTCGGCTTGGCCGACTATGCCGCCATGCTGTCCGTCAACCACCCGAACGTGGTCCTCGGCGCGGCCGAGACCCGCTTCCTGAAACCGTCCCGAGTGGGCGACGTGCTCATCGCCACGGCGCAGGACCAGACCCCGCAGGAGCGCAAGCATCTCGTACAGGTGGAAGTGTCGTGCGGCGAAGATGTGGTCTTCAGCGGAACGTTCACCTGCTTCGTGACCAAGGAGCACGTGCTCGCCGGGGCCTGACCTGCGTCCCGGACCGGGTGATTTCGCATCCGGCGGGCAAGGCTTCCCGCCCCTGCATCCCATGTTGCGCCTGCGGCGCGGCAAACGTCCTTTCTTCGGCTAGCCGAACAGGGTGTCCCCGCTGACGTTGCCCAGGCCCGGATGCACGTCGAACCGGACCGCGCCCACCGGCACATTCACCGCCGCCGCCACGCGGGCGGTCCCCGCGACGCCGAATCCGCCGCACAGCTCTATGGCGGCGACGCCTTCCTTCTCAACCAGGTCTCGGGCCACGGTTTCGGCCTGAGCATAGTCCTTCACGGCCACGGCCAGCAGCTCCACGGCCTCGGTCCTGACCCAGTTGCGGTCCCGCGCCGGATCGGTGTTGGGCGCGACAAAGATGAATGCGGCTTTCAGTGCCTTGCTCATATCGACTCCTTTGCTTTTTTGTACGGTCCCCGAAACAGCCCCTCATCCCTGGCCAGGGCCATGGTCCTGTCCACGTCGATGACCAGGGGGCCTTCGGTGTTCAGCCGAATGGACGCGCGGGAGCCGCTCGGTATCTCCACCTCGCGTTCGCCGTCCAGGGCGATGAGTCCGGGGCTTGTCTCGATGTTGAAAATCTCTCCGGGGGCCATCTCCGTGACGCCGGTGACGGGCACGTCCGCGAACATGCCCGGCGCGATGGCGGCGGTAACCACCAAGGGCGATCCGTTCCCGAGACGCAGTGCGAGCCCCTTCGGTTCCTCCGGCCGGATGGAACGCAACTGGCCGCCGATGGCCGACAGCCCGATGGCGCTTGCGCTGCACCGGGTCAGGAACAGTTGGGGCACCTTGTCCATGTGCCAGACCGCCTTGGACGCGAGAAACACGTCGTCGTACACCGCCGCGTCCACCAGGGCCATGTCCGCCACCTCGCCGTCGAGGAGGACATCGAACATGCAGGAACGGTAGCAGCATTTGTCGCGGGACAACCGCCCGCAGGCCACCAGCCCGGCGGCCAGCCCCGCCACGGTGGCCTCCCCCATGAAGGGAAAGACGTTGTTTGTCCCCGTGGAAAGCGGCAGAAGCGGAACGGCCGTCGAGCCTTTGCAGGCCGCCCGGCTGGTGCCGTCGCCTCCGAGGACGACAAGGCACTGCGCGCCGAGGATTTCCATGATGCCCGCCGCCACGGTGGTGTCGGTCTGGCTGTTGCGGATGGGCATTTCCACCGCTTCCACGGGGATGGAAGGAGAAATGGCGTTGAGGGCTCTCGGCACGATGGCGTAGGAGTCCGGCATGTAGAGAATTCTGGTCACCCCGGCCTTTTCCAGGCCGAGGATGAGCCGCCGGACCATACGCACCTTTTCCTGGTTGTCGAAAACGGAACCGTGGGCCACCAGGCGGCGGATGTCCTTGCCGGAGGCGGGATTGGCCAGAATGGCTGCGATGCTCAATGGGTCGCCCTCATGAGAGTGCGGCGGAAGGACGGCCGAAACCGCCCTCCCGCCAGGCTATGGGATTAGCGAATGCTCTTGACTGCCGCGACGATGTTGTCCGCGCCGGGAATGTAGAACTGCTCCAGCGGCGGGGAGAACGGCACCGGGCAGAACGGCGCGCCGACCCGCTTCACCGGGGCGTCCAGGTAATCGAGGGCCTCTTCGGCCGCCATGGCCGCGATCTCCGCGCCGGGACCGGCGAACTGCACGGCCTCGTGGACCACGACCAGGGCATGGGTCTTCCTGACGGACTCCAGGATGATATCCTTGTCCAGCGGCTGGAGGCAGCGCGGGTCCACGACCTCGGCGTCGATGCCGTCGGCCTTGAGCCGCTCCGCCGCTTCCAGGGCGGAGTAGACCATCTGGGAGGTGGCCACGATGGTCACGTCCGCGCCCTCGCGCTTGACCTCGCCCTTGCCCAGCTCAATGGAGTAGCTCTCGTCCGGAACCTCGCCGGAAACCCCGTAAAGCAGCTTGTGCTCCAGGAAGACCACCGGGTTGTCGTCGCGAATGGCGCTGATGAGCAGCCCCTTGGCGTCATAGGGGGTGGAAGGGATGACCACCTTGAGGCCGGGGATGTTCATGAACCAGGACTCCAAGGATTGGGAGTGCTGGGCGGCCGCGCCGATACCCGCGCCCTGGGGCATACGCAGGGTCATGGGCACCGTAGCCTTGCCGCCGAACATGAAACGCATCTTGGCGGCCTGGTTGAAGAGCTGGTCCATGGCCACGCCGATGAAGTCGACGAACATGAGCTCGGCCACGGGCCGCAGCCCGGCCGCCGCTGCACCGGCGGCCGCGCCGACAATGGCGCTTTCGGTGATGGGGGTGTCCATGACGCGGTCTTCGCCGAACTGGTCGAACAGGCCCTGGGTGACGCCGAAGCAACCGCCGAACCGGCCCACGTCCTCGCCGAGAATGAACACGTTCCCGTCGCGCTCCATTTCCTGCCTCAACGCCTCATTGAGTGCCTGAAGATATGTTTTTTCGGACATTGTTCTCTCCGTAGAATTTTATTGGATTCGTTAAAGGTGAACCGCCGGTTAGGCGTAAACGTCGTCCATGAGCACGCTGGTGGACGGCATCGGGCTGTTCTTGGCGAAGTCCACGGCCTCGTCGATATCCTTGGCGATGCGCTCCTTGATCGTGTCCGCTTCCTTCCTGGACAGGGTCTTGCTCTCCAACAGCTTGGCCTCGAACCGGGGGATGGGGTCCTTGGCCATCCATTCCTCCAGCTCCTCCACGCAACGGTAGGTGCAGGCATCGCCCTCGAAATGACCGCGCCAACGGTAGGTCTTGCACTCGATGAGCGAGGGGCCTTGGCCGTTGCGGGCGCGCTTCACGGCCTCGGTGACCGCCTCGTGCACGGCCAGCACGTCGTTGCCGTCGACCACCACGCCGGGCATGTCGTAGGCGGCGGCGCGGTCGGCGATGTCGACCACGGCCATGGACTTGCACTGCGGGCAGGAGATGCCGTAGCCGTTGTTCTCATTGACGAAAACCAGGGGCAGCTTCCAGGCGCTGGCCATGTTCAGAGCCTCCTGGGTCGTACCTTGGTTCGATGCGCCGTCGCCGAAGAAGCAGAGGGCCACGTCCTTGGATTTCTTGTACTTGGCGGCCAGAGCCGCGCCCACGGCCAACGGCCCACCGCCGCCCACGATGCCGTTCGCGCCGAGGATGCCGAGGTCGAGGTCGGCGATGTGCATGGAACCGCCCTTGCCCTTGCAATAGCCGGTGGAGCGGCCGAAAATCTCGGCCATCATCAGCTTCAGATCGCCGCCCTTGGCCAGCAGATGACCGTGGCCGCGATGGGTGCTGGTAATCATGTCGGCATCGGTCAGGGCCGAACAGGCCCCGGTGGCCACGGCTTCCTCTCCGAGATAGAGGTGCACGAAGCCCGGAATCTCGCCCGCGGCGAAAAATTCCTGCAATCTCTGCTCGAACAATCTGATTTTGTTCATGGTTTCATACATGTGAATCAATGTCTTCTTGCTAAGAGCCATTGCTTTCTCTCCTGTAAGTTATTCGGCCTTGGCGGCGCATCCGCCGGCCTGTTGGTTCGATCCTTCCGCTCCCTCCGCCGCGTCCATCTCAATGGAGACGGTCAGGGCGGCGCAGGCCGCGACTATGTTGCTCACGCCCGGGGCGAAGCACGGGACCTCCAGCCCCGGCACGCTCATTCCCCCGGCGCGCACCGTCAGGGACGTTTCGCCGATGGGAATGCAGGCGAGCACCGCGTCGCGGTCCACGCCGTCGGGGTTCGGAACGGCCACATCCGCATGGACATGCACCCCCTGGAATCGATCACGGCCGCAGATTTCCACGATGCCGCACAGGCAGACGCGGGACACGGCGTCGCGCACCGCGCGGACAGCGGCCTTGGTCATGTCCTCGCCGTGCAGGTCGGCGGCGTAGCCGAGTTCGATCGCAAACCGCTTCAATGCCATGGGAGCCCCCTTAGACGATCATCAGGCCCGGGGTTTCCAGCATGTCTCCAAGCTCGCGCAGGAAGGCCATGGCCGGAGCCCCGTCCGTGGTCATGTGGTTGAAGGTCAGGGACAGGGTCATCATCCGGCGCACCGCGATTTCGCCGTTGTGAACGGCGGGCTTCTCGACGATCCGGCCCACGCCCAGAATGCCGGTCTCGGGCGGGTTGAGGATGGGTGTGAAGCCGTCCACGCCGAGCATACTGACGTTGCTGATGGTGAAGGTGCCGCCGCTGATTTCATCCATGCTCAGGCCGCCCTTGCGCGCCCGCCCCGCCACGTCGCGGATACGGGTCCTGAGCTCTTCGAGACCGAAGGTGTCGGCTTCCTTGACGTTGGGCACGATGAGCCCCTTGTCGATGGACACGGCGACGCCGAGGTTGACGCGCTCGTGCAGATGGATGCCGTCCTCCTGAAGCGTGGAGTTCATGATCGGATGCCGCTTCAGGGCGCGGCAGACGGCGTAGGAGATGATGTCGTTGTAGGACAGGCGGTACTCGGCGTCGCGTCTGTTGCGCTCCAGCAGCCGCGTGCGCAGGTCCACCATCCCGGTGACGTCGACCTCCACGAACACGGTCAACTGGGCGGCGTTCTGAAGGCTCGCCTGCATGTTGTCCGCGATGAGCCTGCGCACGCCCTCCATGGGCAGCACGGTGTCCCTGGCGGCGGGCGCGGCGGCCACGGGCTGGTCGGCAGCCGGATTCATGGCGCGCAGAATATCCGCCTTGGTGATCCTGCCGTCCTCGCCGGTTCCCTCGACCATGGAAAGGTCGATGCCCTGCTTGCGGGCGAACTCGATGGCCTTGGGGCTGGCGTTGATTCCGGCAAAGGCCGAATCGGCATGGGCCTGGACGTCCTTCATGGTGATGGAACCGTTCCGCCCGGTCCCGGCGACTGCGGCCAGGTCCACGCCCAGCTCGCGGGCGAGCTTGCGCGCGGCGGGCATGGCCGGAACGAACTTGCCGTCCCCGGCGGGAGCGGCGGCGGACGCTTCCGCCACGGCTGCGGGAGCCGCCTCCGCACCTGCCCCGCCGGCCCCGGAAGGCGCGGCCGCGCTCTCCACGGCCTCACCGGGCGCGGCGATGATGCCGAGCACGGCCTGTACCGGCGCCACGTCCCCCTCGGGGACGATGATTTTAGCCAGAACGCCCCCGGCGGGCGATTCGACCGAGTTGGTAATCTTGTCCGTCTCCACCTCGAACAAGGGCTCTCCGGCTTCGACCGAATCCCCTTCGCCCTTAAGCCAGCGGACGACCTTACCTTCCTTCATGGTCAGGCCCCACTTGGGCATTATCACATTTTGAGCCATAACCAAGTCCTCCTGTTTTTTTGCTTATGTTCGCAGGAGGATTGCAACGGCGGTGCCAATAGATTTAAACCAATTATTTTAGCATAATATCACGTATTTCTAGATTTTTGGCCGAACAACTGTTCGGGGCGCGAACAACCGGCGGCAATTCACTAAAACGTCTTTCAAACAGCCGCATCGCACTGATATAAAAAGTCTATTCGATAATTCGCCATAGACTGAGCGTTCGGATTTGGAACACTTGACACGATTTTGACCTTGGAGGACAACGACCATGCGGTCATAAATGCATTTCCTGTGTCAGTCCGGAGGCAAGTCATGCACCTGCTCCTCAGAGATGGAAACGGATTCGAAATACGGCGGGACCCGCACGAGCCGGAAGGCCGTGCGTCCCTTCCAGTGCTCCGCTCGCGCGCGCAACGCGGCGCGCAAGTCGACTATTCAAGCTGGAAACGGTTCGTGGAAGGCAAGAGGGTGAAGGCGAAGGACGTGGATCAGTCCCTGCTCGAATCCTGGCAGCGTTGCAAGGACATGGCCGTTGACCCGGCCCCCCGCAGTTGCTGGGACTTCCTGCCCATGAACCAGCTCGAACAGTTCACCATCACCCTGGAAAGAATCTGCGGAGAGATCGAAAACACGGCCTATGACCTCATCAAGGGCAAGGGGCTGCTCATGACCATCGCCAACGCCGACGCCCGCGTGGCCCGGACCTGCGGAGACCTCGCCGTCCTGCGCGAAGCGGACCGGCTCAACTTCGGGCCCGGCGCGAACTGGTCGGAATCCTGCGTGGGCACCAACGCCATCGGCACAGCCCTGGCCACGGGACGCCCCATGCAGGTCTTCGGCGCGGAGCATTTCTGCGAAAGCCATCACAGATGGAACTGCACCGCCGCGCCGATCCTCGACCCCCGGGGCAACGTCTGGGGCTGCTTCGACATCTCCGGCCCGACCACGGCCGACCATTCCGGAGCCATGGACCTCGTGCTCCATGCCGCCAGGGCTTTGGAGCAGAACCTGAGCCGCCTCTACTGTTCCGAACTGGAAGGCCAGATGGCCTCCCTGTTCTCCTCCATGTTCAATTCGGTCATGACCGGCGTGCTGTTCCTGAACAAATCCGGAAGGATCACGAGCGCCAACAACACCGCCGAGCTGTTGCTGAGCCGGTCAGGCGACGCCCTGCGCGGCCGCAAGGCCGAGGAATTTTTCGACCTGGCGCCGTATCTCGCCAAGGCCAAGAACGCCTCCCTGTGCGAACCGGTCATCGTCAAGTGCCTGGTCAATTCCAACCTGTACATCCGGGTCATGCCGACCTTCAGCGCCAGCGGCGCATGGCTCGACACCATAGTCACGGTCAGCGAGACCCAGCGCGCGCGGCAGTTCGCGGCCGGTTCGCGCACCGCCTCCCGCAGGCAGCCCGACTCCGAGGACATCAAGGGATTCGAGCATGTGCTTCATGTCGGCACAGCCATGCGCCAGGCCATCCGCCGGGCGGCCAATGCCGCCCGCACCCCGTCCACCGTGCTGCTCACCGGCGAATCCGGCACCGGCAAGGAGCTCTTCGCCAAGGGCATCCACCTGGCCGGCCCCCGCGCCGACCAGCCCTTCGTGGCCGTGAACTGCGGCGCGTTCACGGAAGAACTGGTCCAGAGCGAGCTGTTCGGCTACCGGGAAGGAGCCTTCACCGGCGCGGTCAAGCGGGGCAGGGTCGGCAAATTCCAGAAAGCGGACAAGGGCGTGCTCTTCCTCGACGAGATTTCCGAGATGCCCCTGTCCCAGCAGGTCAACCTGCTCCGCGCGCTTGAAGAACGCGCCGTGGTCCCGGTGGGCGGCACCAGCCCCCTGCCCGTGGACGTGAAGATACTGGCGGCCACCAACAAGAACCTGCGCGACCTGGTGGACCGGGGACTCTTCCGCGAGGACCTCTATTACCGGCTCAACGTCGTGACCATCGCCATTCCACCGCTGCGGGAACGCGGCGACGACGTCTCCCTGCTGGCCGAACATCACCTCAACCGGCTGTGCGAGGCCTTCGGCATTCCCTGCCCGGCCATCTCCCCCGAAGCCGGGGCGCTGCTCATGGCCCACGACTGGCCCGGCAACGTGCGCGAGCTCGTCAATTGCCTGGAGTACGCGGCGAACAACTTGTCCGGCGACCTGCTCCTGCCCGAGCATCTGCCCGACTACCTCCTGGAAAAAACGGGCGGCAAGGCCATCGGCTCCGCCGACCGCTCCCGGGACAAGGGATTCCTCCTCAAGCATCGCGAAGCCGACGCCATCCGCGAGGCCCTGGACTTCCATCAAGGCAACATCAGCAAGACGGCCAAGGCCTTGGGCATCGGCCGCAACACCCTGTACGCCAAGATGGACCGCTACGGCATCCAGGCCTGACGCAGCAGGCGGCATCCACATGCAAAAAGGCCCGGAGTCGCGCGACTCCGGGCCTTGCCTTTTGCGGGAGGATTTCTCCCTTACTTCGGGGCGGGCCCCTGTCCGAGCGGCAACTGGCTGAACCGGCCGCCGTAGAGGATCGGGTCGCCCTTGTAGCCGAGCTTCCTGAAGTCGACGTAGTCGGTCTTGCCTATCAGGTCGCCCACATCGCGGCCCATCATCCGCAGCAGCTCGAAGTCCGCGCCCTTTTCCGTCAGTTCCCGGAACTTCACGTCGCGGGCGTCCTGATGGCAGCGGTCGCAGGTCTTCTCACCCTTGAGGCTGTCATGGCACTGGACGCAGGAGAGCGCGTGCTCCTTGGGCATGACTTCGTGCTCTATGCGCCAGTACATTTCCGTGGCCACCCAGATGTACTCGCCGCTGTACGGCAGCTTGGCCTTTTCCATGCCTTCCTTGAAGGCGGCCTGCCAGTCCGCGCCCTTCCAATATGCGGTCTTGTCCTCCTTGTCATACGGATACAGATGCGGGAGGAGCAGATAGCGATGCTTGGCGTCGGCGGGCTGGATGCCGGACATGATCTTGAACGGCGTGATCCGCGAATGCGGGTCCTTGATGGACCCTATCGGCTCGGTGATGTTCGTCTTCACCAGACCGGCCTTCTGTGCGTCGGTCAATTGATCGCCGGACTTGAACCCCTTGGCCTCGGGGTTGATGGCGTCGCCGAGCAGCAGCCGCTTCATGAACCCGTTGTACCAGGCGTATTCGGGCTTCACGGATTCGCCCCAGCGGAAGTCGCCCTTCTTCCAGTCGTAGTCGGGCTTGCCGTACTTGTCCTTTCCGATCTCGCGCTTCTTGTCTCCGGCGGTGGACCAGTCCCACCACGTCTTGGTGGGGGCGCACTTGGAGTAGATGGGCGAATGGCAGGTGTTGCAGGCCACGGTTTCGCAATGCTTGTTCAGGTGATGGTCGAGCAGGGTCTCGCCGTAATGGGGCTTGGTGGTGTGGCAGTCCTCGCAGGCGCGGGACCCCTCGGCCACCGGAGCCGACGTGGACCGGCCCGATATCTTGTGGTTGCGGGTCTTGTGACACTCCACGCAGGAGAAGTCGTACCCGCCCATGTGTACGTCGCAGTTGCGGTCCGGCCAGTACAGCTCTGCGGACATGTCCGCGTGCTTGACCGCATCGCCCCCGCCGCCGCTGAAGTGGCAGGCCCCGCAGGTCTTCCTGCTGGTGGGGCCGACGCGCTGCGCCACGTAGAGCATGTCCACCTTGGGGTCGGGCATACCCGCCGCCGGCGGCGCCTTCTTGTAGCTGCCCGTGGTGTCGTGACAGACCAGGCAGTCGATGTTGTTCTTGTTGGAGAAGTCGAAAGACCCATCCTTCCAGCCGTATCCCGCATGACATGATGTGCAACGAGCCTCGTTGCTGATGGGGGATATTCAGAAGTTGTTGAGCGTCGTGGTCCCCTTGCCGGACATGACGCTCCGTCTGTGTTCCACCGTGTAGGGGGACGGGCCGCGCCACAGCCAGTGGGCCGTGTCGAGCATGTCCTCGCCCGCCTGCTCGTGGCAGCGCAGGCATTCCCCGGTCACCTGTTGGGGCGTGGGATTCTCCGGGAGCCTGACCAGTTCCTTGTGGTCCACGCTCCGCTTGGAATGGCACCCTTCGCAGCTCACCGGGCCCTGCTTCATCTCCTCATGGCAGTTCATGCACTGCATGTGGTAGGCCGCCTTGAGGCCGATGCGCTCGGGATTCTTCTCCGAGAACGCGTCCTGATGGCAGGAGCGGCAGGCCACGGTTTCCGACGCTTCGGGATCCGCGGGCCGGTAGTGATGGCAGGACGCGCAATCGCCGCCGAGAGCGGCCGCGTGCTTGGCGTGCATGAACCGCACGGGTTCATACTTGCGGCCGAAGGTCTCCACCAGCGGGCTGTCCAGCAGCATGTAGCTGCGCTTGATGTCCTTGGGGCCGATGCCCATTTCGCGCAAGCGCTGCTGCCGCAGGGGCAGGTCCTCCATGAGCACCTTTTCCACATACGGATACGGCTTGCGGGCCTCTTCCTCGGCCTTCACCTGGTCCACGGGCGACCAGCCTTCCGGCCTCGGCGTCTGATCCTTCCGGGACTTGGCCGGAGGCTCGGCGGACGCGCCCGGAGCCGTGGCGGCCACGGAAGGGACGGCCCCGGCCAGAATCGCCGCCGCGAAGGCGAACGTCAGCCATCCGAGTATCTTCCTCATCATTGCGACACCTCCTGTCGTTGGGCGGAAAGCACCGGGAACCAGGTCACGATCAGGCGGTAGAGGAAGAAGATCGTGGCCACGGCCCCGACGGTGACGAGAATCTCGCCGATGGCCGGATAGTACGGGTAGGTCGCGTACGGGGCCTTGAAGGAGACCACGAACACGTTGAACCGATTGAGCATGACGCCCGACACGATGAGCAGCGCCGCGATGAACAGCAGCCTGCGGGAGCTGCGCACCGCACGGGAGAGCAGCATGAACCACGGCAGGACCACGCCCAGCCCCACTTCCACCAGGAAGGCGTTGCTCTGGGCCGAACCGTCCAGCAGGGTCGTATACGCCCCCCGCGCGATCAGGTCGCCGATCTTCAGGAACATGTACACGCCCAGCAGCAGGATGGTGATCCTGGACAGCGGGGTGAGCACGTTCATCTCGGACTCCAGCTTGAGCGAGGAGGTGGCGATGGTCGTCTCCACGATGACCATGGGATACCCCACGGCGAAGGCCGAGGTCAGGAAGAGCAGCGGCAGATACGGGGTGTACCACAGCGGCGACACCTTGGTGGGCGCGATGACCAGCAGGGTGCCGAGGCTCGACTGGTGCATACAGGACAACACCACCCCGAGGATGATGAAGACCCACATGGTCTTGTCCAGCATCCGGTTCAGCAAGGCCAGAAGCCTTATCCGGTCCCCCAGCCGTTCGGCCAGCACAGGAATGAACTCGATCCACAGAACGGAGACGTAGACCATGACGCACATGGCCACCTCGAACAGGGCCGAGTTGTGATTCTGGAAGAAAACCGGCTTCCAGATGGCCCAGGAGCGGCCGATATCGAAGAACACGGCCAGGGCCACGAAGGTGTAGCCCAGCGCGGCGGTCAGCAGCGCGGGCCGGGTCACGGCCTCGTAGTAGTGGCGGCCCAGGATATGCCCCAGAAAGGCGGTGGTGAACCCGCCCGCGGCCAGGGCCACGCCCGAGGCCACGTCCAGTCCGATCCAGATGCCCCACGGATAGTGGTTGTTCAGGTTCGTCACGGCGGCCAGCCCGTAGGTGTAGCGGACCGCCAGGGTCAGGCCCGCCCCGATCATCAGGGCCAGCATGACCAGCACGCCCGGCGTCCAGAAGGGCCGGGCCACGGGTTGCGGCTTATGCGTCATGATCGCCCTCCTTGCCGTGCTTGCGGGAAGTCGCGCCCATGACCACCCCCAGAACCCCGAACAGGGCCAGCGGAGACCATAGGTAGCTGAACAGCGAACTCTGAATGGTCTCCGTGGTCTGCGGCATGGGCCGCGTGGGCAGCTTCTGGAAGCCGACCTTCTCGAAGTCCACGTTGGAGATGTACAGCCAACTCGTGCCGCCCACCTCGTGTTCGCCGTAGATGTGATCCAGGTACTTGCCGGGATCGCTCTCGATGCGGTTGCGCGCCATGCGCAGCAGCTCCGAACGCCTGCCGAAGGTGATCGCCTCCACCGGGCAGATCGATGCGCATCCGGGCTTGCCGCCCTCCTTTGCGATGCGCTCGTAGCAGAAGGTGCACTTGCGCACCCGCGGCATGATGGGCTTGTCGTACTCGTAGGCCGGAATTTCAAAGGGGCAGGCGGCCATGCAGTAGCGGCAGCCGATGCACTTGTCGACGTCGTAGTGCACCGCCCCGTTGTCCTTCTTGGTCAAAGCCCCGGTGATGCAGGCCGAAACGCAGGCCGGGTCCTGGCAATGCATACATTGCACCTTCACGAAGGTGGGCGCCAGCTTGTCGCGGTCGTCGATGCGTCCCGGATAATAACGGTTGATGACGGTGAAGACGTTCTGATCCGGCCGCCGCTTGGCGTCGAGCACGGTCAGATCGTCGAACTTCACGGCGGGCTCGGGCAGGTCGTTGACCTCCTTGCACGCCTGCTCGCACTTGCGGCACCCTACGCAGCGCGTCAAATCCACCAGGCAGCCGTAGGGATCGGGCGGCGCCTTGGATTGCCACGCCTGCGCATTTCCGGGGGCCGCCGAGGCCGCTCCCGCGACCCCCAACGCTCCCAAAAATCCTCTGCGGGAAATAGTCATTTAAATACCTCCTTACATTATAGGCTATTAAAGCCTATTCACGCATATATCATAGGAGAATTTTTTTATCATCACATTGATCGCGATCAATTTTTATGGGAAAAAAAGCCATGGACAACTTCCGGTTATTACGACGAATCCCCCTCTTCGCGGGACTTGAGGACGAGGCGGTCCGGGCGCTGGCCAACCGGGCCGAGACCAATGTCTACGAGCCGGGGGATCGGATCATCAGCCAGTCGGACGAAACCCAGGCCTTCTTCATCGTCCTGTCCGGGAGGGCCAAGATTTTCCGCAGCACCCCGGAAGGCAAGGAGCAGACCCTCTACCTGGTGGAGGCGGGGCAACCGTTCTGCTTCTGCACGGCCTTCACGGACAAGCCCTACCCCGTGGACGTGACCGCCCTCGAAGAGAGCCTCGTGGCAGGCATCCCTTCGGAGGACATGGAGGATTTGGCCCGGCGCGAGCCCATCCTCCTGCTCAAGATCATGCAGACCCTGGCGGGCAGACTGCTGGAGACCATGAATCTCGTGGAATCACTGGCCCTGCACGGCACACAGAAGCGGATCGCCCGTTTCCTCCGCCACTCCGAGGGGTGTTGCGCGACCCGTCCCGGCGACCCGTTTTCCCTGCACATTTCCCACGCCGAAATGGCCAGAATCGTCGGCACCACCCCGGAGACGCTTTCCCGCGTCATCCAGAGATTCAAACGGCTCCGCCTCATCGAGGCCTCGGGCCGGAACATTCGCATCCTCGACCACGACGGCCTCGACGACGCCACGCGCAACGACTGATGCGAACCGGCGGGACCCTCCGCCCGGACGAAGTCCTTTACAATTTCGGAAAAGGCTTGCCGGATCACCACGGCGGCTCCGCCCGGCAGTCCGCATTCTGAAAAAATCAATAAATAAAAGCTGATAACAATCTTTCAAAAATAGAAGGGGAAACGCCTTCCCGGAAAGGCGCGCCCTCACTCCTTCCCCCTGAACCTGCACCGCTCATTTTTCTGCAAGCGGCAAGAAAGCGAATCGCCTAGGGATTCCCCGTGCGGTGACATGTCGGGGCGGCCGGGACCGCTATTAGCGTGGGCAGCCCCATTGTATTTGCGTTTCTTTGCAATTATAAACTCGGTCAGTGTGAATAAAACGACCGTCCGCCGGTGTCCGGCGGTTTGACGTCATACGGCTCCCGCCCGATGCGGGGCTGCATACCGGGAGGGCATGTGCCTCGCTCACTTATTGGTGAACTCAAGAAGAATCGAGCCTGTCGCCGGGCCGTTGTCCGCCCGGTCCTGACCGGGCTGCTCTGCCTGCTTGCCGCGGGCTTCCTCGCGGCCTGCGGAAACGGCGAAAAGAAGGCCAAACGCGAACAGGTGGTCCCGGTCACGGCTGCGGAGGCCGTGCGCGAGGATGTCCCTGTGACGCTGTCCGCGGTGGGCAACGTCACGCCGCTCGCCTCGGTGGAGATCAAGTCCAGGGTGGGCGGGATCATCGAGAAGCAGTTGGTCCAAAACGGCCAGGACGTGGAGGCGGGCGACCTGCTCTTCCAGGTCGATTCCCGCTCCTTCGACCTGGCGGTCATGGAGGCCCAGGCCCGGCTCGACCGGGACCGCGCCCACCTGAACAAGGCCAAGGAGGACCTGCGCCGCTACTCCAAGCTCCGCGACCTGAACGTGGTTGCCCAGGAGTCCTACGACAACACCTTTGCCGAGGCCACGTCCCTGGAAAACACCATCCGGCTCAACGAGGCCGCCCTCGAAAAGGCCCGGCTCGACCGCGACTACGCCTCCATCCGCGCCCCCATCCCCGGGCGGGTGGGCATCGTCCAGGTGAACGTCGGCAACGTCATCAAGGCCAACGACGACCGCACCTTGTGCGTCATCAACCAGATCAGGCCCATCAACATTTCCTTCACCCTGCCGGAACGGTACCTGGGCGAAATCATGGCACGCCGCCGACAGGGCCCCATGCGCGTGCGCATCACCCCTTCCGGCACGGACGCCGCGCCCGTGGACGCGGACCTTGCCGCCGTGGACAACGCCGTGGACACGACCACCGGCACCATCCGCCTGCTGGCCTCCTACCCCAACGAGGACACCCGGTTCTGGCCCGGCCAGTTCGCCCGGGTGGAACTGACCCTGCGCATCCTGAAGGACGCCCTGCTCCTGCCCACCGGCGCGGTCATGCAGGGCATGGAGGGGCCTTACGTCTACGTCATCACGACGGACAAGGACGCCCCGTCGACGGGAACCGTTGAGGCGCGACAGGTGACGGCCTCCCACATCGTGGGCAAGCGGACCGTCATCGGCGCGGGGCTTGACTCCGGCGAGCTGGTGGTCCTGGACGGCCAGGTGAGTCTGAGCCCCGGCGCGAAGGTATCCATCAAGAACGCTCCCGGCGACGGCAAGGGACAAGGCCCGTCCAAGGACGGCGAATAATGAATCCGTCCGCCCTTTTCGTCCGACGCCCGGTCATGACCACCCTACTCATGACCGCCATCCTGGTGTTCGGCATCATGGCCTACCTGAGGCTGCCGGTCAGCGACCTGCCCAACGTGGACTTTCCGACCATCGAGGTCTCGGCCCAGCTCTCCGGCGCCAACCCCGAGACCATGGCCTCGTCCGTGGCCACGCCGCTGGAGAAGCAGTTCTCGACCATCGCGGGCCTGGATTCCATGACCTCGGTTTCAAGCCTTGGCTCCACGCGCGTCACCCTCCAGTTCGACCTGGAGCGGAACATCGACGACGCCGCGCTGGACGTGCAGTCGGCCATCACCACGGCCCTGCGGCGGCTGCCCGACGACATGACCTCCACTCCAAGCTTCCGCAAGGTCAACCCGGCGGACTCGCCGATCCTCTACCTTTCGCTTTCCTCGCCGACCATGCGGCTGTCCGACGTCAACGAGTACGCCGAGAACTTCATGGCCCAGCGCATCTCCATGGTCAACGGCGTGGCCCAGGTCATGGTCTACGGCTCCCAGAAGTACGCGGTGCGCATCCAGCTTTCGCCCGAAAAGCTCTCCTCCATGGAATTGGGCGTGGACGAAGTGGCCGAGGCCGTGCGCAAGGGCAACGTCAACCTGCCTGTGGGCACCGTGGCCGGTCCCGTGCGCGAGTACATCGTCCGCTCCAGCGGCAAACTCATGAACGCCGAGGACTACAAGCCGCTGGTGGTGGCCTGGCGCAAGGGCGCGCCCGTGCGGCTGTCCGACGTGGCCCACGTCTTCGACTCCGTGGAGCAGATCAGACGGCGCAACTGGTACAACGGCCAACCCGGCATGGTCCTGGCCATCCAGCGCCAGCCCGGCACGAACACCGTGGAGGTGGTCGAGGCCGTGCGCGACCTGCTGCCCACCTTCCAGGCCCAACTGCCCGCCGCCGTCAAACTCGACATCCTCTACGACCGCTCCGAGTCCATCAAGGAATCCATCGAGGACGTCCAGTTCACCCTGCTGCTCACCGTTGCCCTGGTCATCACGGTCATATTCCTTTTTCTGCGCAGGCTGTCGGCCACGATCATACCGAGTCTGGCCCTGCCCATGTCCATCATCGGCACCTTCGCGGTCATGCATGTCCACGGCTTCAGCCTGAACAACATCTCGCTCATGGCGCTGACCCTGTCCGTGGGCTTCGTGGTGGACGACGCCATCGTCATGCTCGAAAACATCGTCCGCCACGGGGAGATGGGCAAATCCACCATGGAGGCGGTCATGGACGGCTCCAGGGAGATCGCCTTCACCATCGTCTCCATGACCATATCCCTGGCCGCCGTGTTCCTGCCCGTGCTCTTCATGGGCGGCATCGTGGGGCGCCTCTTCCACGAATTCGCGGTGACCATCTGCGCCTCCATCCTCATATCCGGGCTGGTCTCGCTGACCCTGACCCCCATGCTGTGCAGCCTGATAATCCGCCCGCGCGCGGAACAGAAACGCGGAGGCAGGATCTTCAACCTGTTCGAACGCGGCTTCGAGGGGCTGCGCAACGCCTACGCGGCGTCCCTGGACTGGACCATCCGCCACCACAGGCTGACCATGCTCGCCTCCGTCCTGGTCCTGGCCCTGACCGTGATCCTGTTCCGCGCCATTCCCAAGGGATTCCTGCCCACCGAGGACGCGGGCAGGCTGATGGTCCGCACCGAGGCCGAACAGGGCGTGGCCTTCGACATCATGAAGACGCGCCAGCACCAGCTCATGGCCATCATCAGCAAGGACCCGGCCGTGGAAGGCTACATGTCCGTTGTCGGCGGAGGCGGCCCCAACCAGGGCGGCAACTCCGGGCGGCTCATGGTGGACCTCAAGCCCCGCCGCGAACGCGGGCCCATCGAAGCGGTCCAGCAGCGGCTCCGGGCCAAACTCGCGCAGGTGCCGGGAATCCGGTCATACGTGTCCAATCCCCCGGCCATCCGCATCGGCGGGCGCAGCTCCAAGGGGCAGTACCAGTACACCCTGCAAAGCCCGGACACCGAAGCCCTTTTCCTGGCCGCCGCCGAAATGGAAAAACGCATGAGGGACCTGCCCAACGTGCAGGACGTCTCCTCGGACATGGAATTCGACAATCCCGAACTGGCCATCGACATAGACCGCGACAGGGCCTCGGCGCTGGGCATCTCCGCCTACCAGATCGAGGACGCCCTCTCGACATCCTTCGGAAACCGCAAGGTTTCATCCATCTACGCGCCCACGGACACCTACGACGTCATCATGGAGCTGGCTCCGGAATACCAAAGCAACCCGGACGCCCTGGCCATGCTCTCCGTGCGGTCGCAAAACGGCAGGCTCATCCGCCTGGAAACGCTGGCCAAGTGGGGGCTCGGCGTGGGGCCGCTGTCCATCAACCACTCGGGCCAACTGCCTTCGGCGACCATCTCCTTCAACCTGCCGCCGGGCGAGTCCCTGGGCTCGGCCGTGGACGCGGTCTCCGGGCTGGCGCGCGAAGTGATTCCCGCCTCGGTGTCCACAAGCTTCCAGGGCGAGGCCCAGGCGTTCCAGGACTCCATGCGCGGCCTGTGGGTCCTGCTGGCCATGGCCATCCTGGTCATCTACCTGGTCCTCGGCGTGCTCTACGAATCCTTCATCCACCCCCTGACCATTCTTTCCGGCCTGCCGTCGGCGGGCGTGGGCGCGCTGCTCACGCTGATGCTCTTCGGGCTCGACCTGAACATTTACGGCTTCGTGGGCATCATCATGCTCATCGGCATCGTCAAGAAAAACGCCATCATGATGATCGACTTCGCGGTGGAGACCCAGCGCGAACACGGACTGCGCGCGGCCGAAGCGATTCGCGAAGGCGCGCTGATACGTTTCCGGCCGATCATGATGACCACCATGGCGGCCCTCATGGGCACCCTGCCCATCGCGCTGGGACTGGGCGCGGGGGCCGAGGCCCGACGGCCGCTCGGCCTGGCCGTGGTCGGCGGGCTCATGGTCTCCCAGCTCCTGACCCTCTACTTCACCCCGGTCTACTTCATGTACCTGGACGCGGCGCAGCAACGGCTCAACCGGCTCTTCGGCAAGTCCGAGGCCGTGCGTCCACACTCCGAATAACGAGTCTTCCCCGGCCATCCGCCGGGGCGAAAAGCACCGCCGCAACCACGGCGCGGGACGCGGCCTCAGGGCCGCGTCTTCGTTTATCCGAACCCTGCCGGGAACCGCGAAAGACCGCCCGCGGGCAATTCCGCGCGCCCGTTGTCACGCTTCGCAATCCTTTCGCGTACCGTTTTGAAAATAATAATCCACAAAATACTTTTTCGCTTGCAACCAGCCGTATTTTTCTATCAACTATCACAATCGGAAATACCCCTTCCGGGGCAGCTCCCATCTTCCGAACCTCATGAACAGGTGGTCATCATGCTGCATATTTCCAGGGAAGAATGCGTCAACACCGAAACGGCGACCAGAAAGGAATGGATAGACGGGAACGGTCTGGGCGGCTACGCGTCCAGCACCATCATCAATTGCCACACCCGCAAGTACCACGGAATACTCATCGCGGCGCTCAAGGAGCCGAAAGGGAGGTTCGTCCTCCTCTCCAAACTGGAGACATCGGTCCTGGCCAACGACAAGGAATTTCTCCTGTCGTCCAACAAATTCCCCGGCGTGTACCATCCCACCGGGCATCAGTTCGTGGACTCCTTCGACCAGGGCCTCTATCCCTCCACGACCTATCGCATCGGCGACGCCCTCATCCGCAAGTCCTTCCTCATGATCCACGGCCAAAACACCGTGCTGGTCTGCTACGAACTCCTTGAAGGCAAGGTCAAACCCGCCCTGCGCCTGCGCCCCCTGCTGGCCTACCGGGAAATCCACAAGCTGACCAGGGAGAACATGTTCCTGCGGCCCAAGTCCTACCCCGAGCGCAACGGCCGCAAGATTCAGCCCTACGAAGGGATGCCCCCGCTCTACATGGCCACCAACCGGGCCTCGGAGTTCTTCCCCGGCCCCAAGTGGACCTACAACATCGAATACCTCATGGAACGGGCGCGCGGTTTCGACTATCAGGAGGACCTGTTCTGCCCCGGCATGTTCGAAACGCGCCTGGAAAAGGGCAAACCCGTAATCTTCGCCGCGTCCGTGGAGCCGCTTGGCAACCTGGAGCGGCTGCGCAAAAAGGAGATCGCCCGGCGCGAGGACGAATTCGAGGCCTGCAAGGACCGCAGCCGGTCCACCCGATGGCTCAAATATTTCTCCGGCATGTTCCTGATCCGCAACCCCTCCGGGTTCGCCTCGGTCATCGCCGGTTACCACTGGTTCGGCGAATGGGGCCGCGACACCATGATAAGCCTGCCGGGACTGACCTTTTACGCCGGACGCCGCAAGTTCGGCGAAGAGGTCCTGGCCGCCTATGCGGGGCTGTGCCGCGACGGGCTGCTGCCAAACTACCTGGACCAGAACTCCGACCACCTGGCCTACAACTCGGTGGACGCCTCCCTGTGGTTCTTCTGGGCCGTCCAGGAGTATCTCAAAACACGGGGGAGCATGGACTTCGTCATGGACCGGATATACCCGGCCCTGCGCTCCATCGTGACCGCCCACCTGGACGGCCGCGTGCCCCTGTGCGGGCTAGACAGTGACGGGCTGCTCCACGCGGGCAACGAACACACCCAGCTCACCTGGATGGACGCCCAGGCCTACGGGCGGCCGGTCACGCCGCGCCACGGCGCGGCGGTGGAGATCAACGCCCTGTGGTACAACGCGCTGCGTTTTTTCCAGGAACTGGCGACCGGCCCGGACAACGAAACGGCCGGGCGCGCCGGTGAGGCGGCCGACCGTCTCCAGGCGAACTTCGTGGCCCGCTTCTGGAACGACCGGGACAACTGCCTGTGCGACGTGGTCAACGAGCACGGCCGGGACCGGCGCATCCGGCCCAACCAGATATTCGCCCTGTCCCTGCCGCACACCATGCTCGACTACCACCTCATGCGCGCGGTCATCGGCGTGGTCCAGGCCCACCTGCTGACCCCTTACGGCCTGCGTACCCTATCGCCCCGCGATCCGGCCTACTCGCCCTTCTACAAGGGCGACGCCGACTCACGCGACTCGGCCTACCACCAGGGCATGGTCTGGCCCTGGCTGGCCGGGCATTTCGGCCAGGCCCTGCTGCGCCAGGCCGAGGACCGCGCCGGAACCGGAGCGTTCCTGCTCAAATACTTCAAGCCGATTCTGCGCGCATTCCCCGACGACCTCTGCATCAACGCGGTGCCGGAGCTGTACACGGGCAACCCGCCGCACGCGCCCAAGGGCGCCGTGGCCCAGGCATGGTCCATGGCCGAGGCCATCCGCCTGAACAAGCTCCTCAAGGAGAAATAGCCATGCGCGTACTCATGTTCGGCTGGGAATTCCCGCCGTATATCTCGGGCGGCCTGGGAACGGCCTGCCTGGGCCTGACCAAGGGACTGGCCAATCTCGGGACCGACATCCTGTTCGTCCTGCCCCGGCTGGACTCCGACGAGGAGGCGCAACACCTGACCCTGCTCGGAGCCAACCGGCTGCGCGCCAAGGTCGGCGTGTCCGAAATCCGGGAGTTGCAGGAAAGGATGTCCGTGCTGGAGGTGCTCTCGCCACTGCGCCCCTACCTCACGGAAAAGGAATACCGCTTCCTGCTCGAAAAGAACGAGCAGGTCACCACCGAAGACATCTTCGCGGAACTTGAAAACGACTTCTCGGGCGGATACGGCGCGAACCTCATGGACGAAATCGTGCGCTACAGCCTCATAGGCGCGCACCTGGGCCTGACCGAGCGGTTCGACGTCATCCACGCCCACGACTGGCTGACCGCCCCGGCGGGCATCGAGGCCAAACGGGTCTCGGGCAAGCCCCTGGTGGTCCACGCGCACGCCCTGGAGTTCGACCGCTCCGGCGAGCACGTCAACCAGTCCGTCTACGACATCGAGCGGGCCGGATTCGAAGCCGCCGACCGGATTATCGCGGTCAGCCACCTCACCATGGAAACCATCGTCAACCGATACGGCATCTCCCCGGACAAGATCTCCGTGGTCCATAACGCCGTGGCCAAACACCGGCGGCTGGGACAACTCCGCGTCAAGAAGCCGTTCAAGGAGAAGCTGGTCCTTTTCCTGGGGCGCATCACCTTTCAGAAAGGCCCGGACTACTTCGTCGAGGCGGCGGCCAAGGTGCTCGAAAAACACCGCGACGTCCGCTTCGCCATGGCCGGGACCGGCGACATGTTCCCCCGCATGGTCGAACGCATGGCCGAACTCCGGCTGGGCGACAGGTTCCACTTCACCGGCTTCGTGCGCGGAACCGACGTGGAGCGCATCTACGCCATGAGCGACCTCTACGTCATGCCGAGCGTGTCCGAACCCTTCGGCATCACCCCGCTGGAGGCCACGGTCTTCGACGTGCCGTGCATCGTCTCCAAGCAGTCCGGCGTGGCCGAGGTCCTCAAGGACGCGGTCAAGGTGGACTTCTGGGACGTGGACCGGCTGGCCCATGAGATCGAGGACATCCTCACCAACGAGGAACGGGCCAGAACGCTGGTCGAACGCGGGCGGGAAACACTCAAGAACATCCAGTGGGACCAGGCCGCGGAAAAGGTCCTCGACGTATATCGGCAACTGACCGGAGGACTGTCATGACTTCCGTGTGCTTCTACTTCCAGGTCCACCAGCCCATGCGCCTGGACAAGGACTATTCGTTCTTCAGCCTGGGGCGCAGCCACCACTATCGCGACGAAGCCGCCAACCGGGACATCATGCGCAAGGTGGCCCAGAAGTGCTACCTGCCCGCCAACCGGCTGATGCTCGACCTCATCGAGGAGTTCAAGGGTAAATTCCGCATCTCCTACGCCATCACCGGCGTGGCCATGGAGCAGTTCCAGGAGTTCTGCCCCGAGGTCCTGGATTCCTTCCGGACCCTGGCCGACACCGGCTGCGTGGAGTTCATCGGCGAGACCCACTACCACTCCCTGGCCTTCCTGTTCTCGAAGGAGGAGTTCCGCCGACAGGTGAAGATGCACGGCCGCATACTGGAGGAGTTCTTCGGCTCCAAGCCCGTGACCTTCCGCAACACCGAGCTGATCTACAACAACGACCTGGCCCAGGAGATCGAGAAGATGGGCTACAAGGCCATCCTGGCCGAGGGCGCGGACCAGGTGCTGGGCTGGCGCTCGCCCAACTTCGTCTACCAGCCCGCCGGCTGCTCCAAGCTCAAGGCACTGCTCAAGAACTACCGGCTTTCGGACGACGTGGCCTTCCGTTTTTCGGACCGGGGATGGACCGAGTGGCCCGTGACCACCGAGAAATTCGCAGGATGGGTCCACGGCTCGGCAGGCAGCGGCGAGATCATCAACCTGTTCATGGACTACGAGACCATCGGAGAGCACCAGTGGGCGGACACCGGCATCTTCGAGTTCTTCAGGAGCCTGCCGGGAGCGGTCCTGGCCCACGGCGACTTCGTCTTCGAAACGCCCGGCGAGGCCGCCGCCCACCTGGACCCCATGGCCCAGCTCGACGTGCCCTACTTCACCTCCTGGGCCGACCTGGAGCGCGATGTGACCGCATGGCTGGGCAACCCCATGCAGGACCAGGCCGCCGAAATGGCCTACTCCCTGGAGAGCAGGGTCATGGCCTCGGGCGATGCGGACATCATCGCCACCTGGCGCGAGCTCCTGACCAGCGACCATTTCTATTACATGTGCACCAAGTGGTTTTCCGACGGCGACGTGCACAAGTACTTCAACCCGTACGACACCCCGCATCAGGCGTTCATCACCTACATGAACGTCCTCAACGATCTCGCCCTCCGGCTGGACGGCGGGAACGGAAAACAGGGGTAGGAGATCAGCCATGGAGACAAGCTGGCTATTCGAAGTTTCCTGGGAAGTGTGCAACAAGGTCGGCGGCATCCACACCGTCATCAGCAGCAAGGCCGTGCAGGCCATGGCGGCCTTCGACGACCGCTACGTGGCCGTGGGGCCGCTGCTCGACCGCAACCCCGGCTTCGTCCCGGAAGGCCCCCCGGAGGAAATCCGCCCGGCCCTGGAACGGCTCAAGGCCTGGGGTGTGGAGACCGCTTCCGGCCGATGGGACATCCCCGGCGCCCCCCTGGTCCTGCTCATCGGCTTCCGCAACGCCTTCCCGGCCCCCGACAAGCTCCTCTTCCAGCTCTGGAACGACTACGGCGTGGATTCCATGGCGGGCGGTTGGGACTACATCGAGCCGGTCCTCTTCTCCACGGCCGCGGCCATGGCCATTCGCGAGATCAGCGAGGACGTGGAGGAAGGAGCCGACGTGTACGCCCACTTCCACGAGTGGATGACCGGAGCGGGCGTGCTCCACCTGAAGAAGCACGCGCCCTCGGTGGTCACGGTCCTGACCACCCACGCCACCATGCTCGGCCGGGCCATGTCCGGATCAGGTGTGGACATCTACAAGCGGCTTGAGGAGATCGAACCCTCCCAGGAAGCCAAGGCGTTCGGGGTCACGGCCAAGCACTCCATGGAATCGGTCTCGGCCCGCGAGGCGGACTGCTTCACCACGGTCTCCAACATCACCCGCAAGGAAGCCTCCAACCTGCTCGGCACCAATCCCGCCGTGGTCACGGTCAACGGCTTCAATCTCGAAGGATTCGCCGAGCCCCGGACCGTCGCCCAGACGCGAACGGCGTCGAGAAAACGGCTCATCGACCTGGCCGCCAACTTCCTCGAACGCGACCTCGACCCGGCAAAGACCCTGCTGGTGGCAACCAGCGGACGGTATGAATTTCACAACAAGGGCATCGACCTGCTCCTGGACGGACTGGGCGACCTGGATGAAGAGCTCGCCAAGGCGGGCAACGACGTCACGGTGGTCGCCTTCCTGCTCGTCTCCTGCGGGTACGCGGGATTCAGCGACGAGGCCCGGCGGCGTCTCAAGCAGGAACGGTACGACATCGAAAAATACGCGGGCATCAGCACCCACCACCTGGGCGACGCCGAACACGACCCCATGGTCGTCAAATGCCGCGAACGAAAGCTCGACAACCAACCGGAGAACAGTTGCTGCGTCATCTTCATCCCGGTCTACCTGGACGGCAACGACGGCGTCCTCAACCTCGAATATTATGACGCGCTGGCGGGCATGGACCTGACCGTCTTCCCCTCCTTCTACGAGCCGTGGGGCTACACCCCCATGGAAAGCGCGGCCTTCGCCGTGCCCACGGTGACCTCGGACCGGGCCGGGTTCGGCCAATGGGTTATGGAGAAACATCCGCAGGGCCATCCCGGAGTGCACGTCCTCAACCGGCTGGACGATGACTACGAGACCACGCGTGAGAACCTGGCCCGATTCCTGGCCGATTTCACCCGCTGGACCCCGGAGGAGCGGGCCTCCCGCAGCGCGGAAGCCCGGAGCATCGCCGAAGAGGCCACCTGGTCCCACTTCTACCCCCGGTACCTGGAGGCGTATGAGCACGCGGCGGACATCCGCACCGAGCGCATCGCGGGCGTGCAGCGCATGGCCGCCGCGCCCGGGACCGAGATCAGCTTCTCCGGCGTGAACACCACCCAGCCCAGGCTGCGCTCCTTCACCGTAATCACGGAGCTGCCCGCGCCCCTTGCCAGGCTGCGCGACCTTGCCGAAAATCTCTGGTGGGTCTGGCATCGGGACTCCCAGGAACTGTTCGAGTGGATGGACGCGGACAAATGGCGCGCCAGCGGCCACAACCCGGACCTCTTCCTGAACACCATGCGCATCGACCGGCTGAACGAGCTGGCAGGCGATTCCGAATTCATGGCGCGGCTCAAGACCGTTCTGGAGCGCTTCGACGCCTACATGGCCGAAAGCAAAACGGCCAACGTGCAGGGCATAACCTGGAAAAATCCGGTGGCCTACTTTTCCATGGAGTTCGGCCTGCACGAATCCATTCCGGTCTACTCCGGCGGACTCGGCCTGCTCTCCGGCGACCACATCAAGTCGGCCAGCGACCTGAACCTGCCCTTCATCGGCATCTCCCTGCTCTACAAGAACGGCTTCTTCCACCAGCGGATCAACGGCAACGGAGACCAGGTGGTGGAATACCATGAGAACGACTTCGCCACCATGCCCATCACCCCCCTGCACAAGGACGGGGAAAAGGTCATGATAACCCTGAGCCTGCCGGGCCGCACGGTCTTCGCCCAGATATGGGAGGTCCACGTGGGCCGCGCCAGGCTCTACCTGCTCGACACGGACGTTGTCGAAAACTCCCGCTCGGACCGGGACATCACCTCCAAGCTCTACGACCCGACCTCCAAGGGGCGCATCGAGCAGGAGATCGTTCTCGGAGTGGGCGGAATCCGCCTGCTCACCGCCCTGGACGTAACCCCGTCGGTCTTCCATCTCAACGAGGGCCATTCCGCTTTCCTGCTCTTCGAGCGCATCCGCCAACTCATGATGCTGGACGGCGTAAGCTTCGCCACGGCCAAGGAGATCGTCCGGGGCAACACCGTGTTCACCATGCACACCCCGGTCCCCGCGGGCAACGAACGGTTCGAGAAGTCCCTGGTGGAAAACTACTTCCGCGGTTACGCCGACGAAATGGGCGTGCCCTGGGAGGGACTGTGGAACCTCGGGCACATCTATGCCGAAGAAGCGGACCACCTGAACATGACCGTGCTGGCCCTGCAACTCTCCTGCAAACGCAACGGCGTCTCCCGCCTGCACGGCGACGTGTCCAGGCGCATGTGGCAGGACCTGTGGCGCGGCTTCATCCTGAGCGAAGTCCCGGTGGGACACGTGACCAACGGCGTACACATCCCTTCCTGGCTGGACGAGCGCGTCCGGCACGATATCGAGGAATCGTGCCGCCTGTCCGTACACCACGCCCTCTTGGAGAAGGACGGCTGGGACCGTCTGGACGACCTGGACGACAGGCGGCTGTGGGACACCCACGTCACCCTCAAGCACCGCCTCTACGATGAGGTCCGGCGGTCCATCTCCACCCAATGGACCCGTGAGGGCGAGCCGCCCAACCGGCTGCACGCCTTCCTGAGCACCCTGAATCCCGACCACCTGACGCTGTGTTTCGCCCGTCGGTGCACGGCCTACAAACGCCCCACCCTGCTCTTCCACAACCTGCAACGGATCAAGGAAATCCTGTGCAGCGCGGACCGGCCGGTGAACGTCATCTTCGCGGGCAAGGCCCACCCGGCGGACACCATGGGGGCGAGCTACATCAACCTCATCTGCCGCCTGGCCAAGCAGGAAGACTTCCTGGGCCGGGTCATCTTCCTGGAAAGCTACGACATCCGGCTGGCCCGGCTGCTCGTGTCTGGCGCGGACGTCTGGCTGAACAACCCCACCCGGCTCATGGAGGCCAGCGGCACCAGCGGCATGAAGGCCGCGGCCAACGGCGTACCCAACTGCTCCATCCTGGACGGTTGGTGGGACGAGGCGTTCGACGGCACCAACGGCTGGGCCGTGGGCAGCGGCCTTGTCTACGAAAGCCAGGTCAACCAGGACATCGTGGACGCGGACAACCTATACGCCACCCTGCAATCCGAGGTGGTCCCCGAATTCTACGACCGGGGCGGCGACGGCGTGCCCCACGCCTGGCTCGCCCGCATGAAGGCGGCCATTCGAACCGCCTTCATGCAGTACGGCACCCACCGCATGGTCCGGGACTACATCGACGACATGTACCTGCCCGCCATCAGGCTGTCCGCCGCGCGAGGGAAGAACAACAATGAACTCGCGCAACGGCTGGGCGAATGGCGCATACGCATCCCCGGCCGGTTCGCCACGGTGAACATCAGGGAAGTCCAGGTCGAGGGCATCAACGGCGACGTCTTCAGGCTGGGCAACGAACTGACGGTGACCGCCAAGGTGGACCGGGGCCAGCTCCTGACCGAGGAAATCCTGGTGGAATTCGTGGCCGCCACCCCGGACGAGGAAACCATCGTGGCCTGCATCCCCATGGAATTGAAGCACACCGAGGGAACCACCCTGCTCTACCGGGCCAAGTTCAGCCCCATCGAATCCGGCCCCGTCCGCTACGGCGTCCGGGTGCTCCCCGCGCACCCCGGACTCGCAAGCAAATGCGACCCCAGGCTGATCCGCTGGAGCTGAGGAACCCGCCGCCAAGCGGCTCCCGCACTTCCACTCCGAAGGGCTTTCCCCATAGCGCAACCGACTGCGCGAAGGGGAAAGCCCTTTATAATATTGTCCGTTCCGCCCACGCCAAAAGCCCCCTCTCCCCGGCCGCGAAGACGCAGATTTGAATTGTCTCAATTGCGGCATCGAAGTAAAAGGTGGCTTGGAGACCAAGCCATTATGCGTAAAATGCTCGTCATCACCCGCAACGGAAGCCGGTCGAAGGAGATCGGCGCCCTGCTCGACCAGGAAAAACATCTGAAGACCGAGATGGCCCCCGTTGCCGTGGACACGCCGCCGGACCGCGAAGTGGATACACTGTTCGTGGATGTGGAATCCCTGCTCGGGAAGCACACCTCCGTAGCCAGGGGACTGGAAGGGCTGTGGGAGCAGTATCCCTCGGCGGCCATCGTGGTCATGGCCGACGAAGCCAACACGCACCACGCCGTCGACGCGGTCAAGGCCGGAGCCTTCGACTACCTGACGCATCCCATCGAAAAGGAAGAGCTGGACCTCATCGTGGACAAGGTCCGCGAATCCGACGTGCTCAAGTCCGAGCTGGACTACCTGCGCGGCCAGTTCTGGAACGAGGACTCGCTGGAATACGTGGACACGCGCAGCAAATCCATGCGCGACGTGTTCGTCAAGATACGCCAGGTTGCGGGCACCCGGACCACGGTGCTGCTCACGGGCGAAACCGGCACCGGCAAGTCGCTCATCGCCAAGCTCATCCACGCCCACTCCAACCGCAAGAACCAGCCGTTCATCAGCGTGCACTGCGGAGCCATCCCGGACACGCTGGTGGAAAGCGAAATGTTCGGCCATGAGAAAGGGGCGTTCACCGGCGCGGTGCGGCGCAAGCTCGGCAAATTCGAGCTGGCCCACGGCGGGACGATATTTCTGGACGAAATCGGCACCATTTCCCAGTCGGTCCAGGTCAAGCTGCTCAACGTCATCCAGGAACGGGTCATCCAGCGCGTGGGCGGCGAGTCCGACATCCCGGTGGACGTGCGCATCATCGCTGCCACCAACGAGGACATGCAGGAGCTGTGCGAACGCGGCAAGTTCCGGCGCGACCTGTTCTACCGGCTCAACGTCTTCCCCATCCGCATCCCGCCCCTGCGGGAGCGGCGCGAGGACATTCCCCGCCTGTCCGAGGCGTTCATTCAACAGTTCAATGGCCTGCTCAACACCGAGGTCAAGGGCATCCACCCCCAGGTGCTGGACACGCTGCTGGAATACGAGTGGCCGGGCAACGTGCGCGAGCTCGAAAACGTCATCGAGCGGGCCTGTATCCTGGAAACCGGCGACGTCCTCCAGCCCGAGAGCTTCCCGCCCGACCTGCTCGACACCCAGGGAGAGGTGGTCACCTCCCCGGTGAAGACCAGCCTGCCCCTCAAGGAGGCGAGGCGCATCACCCTGGACAAGTTCGAGCGCCAATACCTGTCGAGCCTCCTGGAGCAGTGTCGCGGCGTCATCAAGGACGCGGCCCAGCGGGCGGGCGTGACCACCAGGCAGCTCTCGAAACTGCTAAATCGCCACGGCCTCGACAAAATGAACTTTCGTAAAAAAAAGAATTAGTAGTTCCGTATTGCATACAATCGGAATAAAATATTCCTATATTGTTTCAACATTATGAAAATACTAACTTTTTTACCAGAAGCACACCCCCTTCCCGGCCTGTTCTTCGCCCGTTTCTGCCTGCCTCGTCCGCCTCAGGCTATAAACAGGAACAATCAATTCCGATTCAAGAAGAGGCTCAATCCAGCTTTCCTCATATATTCCAACCAATTAACCCGCTGGCACGCTCCATGCTTTTGTCATGACTTCAAAACACCTGGTAGAGAAGTTTCATGCCGCAAGAAAAAAGACATCAGCAAGACACGGTCATAGTCAGAGGAACGCTTGTCCCCAGACAGTGGGACAAGCAATTCCGCGTGACCGAAGTGCTGATCGCCTGCAAGGATGAGCGGGAAATTCTCGTGGAGAACTTCAAAAGCCTCCCCAACCTCCTCTCTCTGTCGAGGACGGAAGCAATCTTCACCGGCGTGGTCCGCAAGGAGTGCGGGGTGGAGTCCATGGTCGTCGAAAGCTTTGCGCCCGTGGAAAACAACATATCAGGATAGCCCATGCGAAAATTACTGTTTCCCTTGCTGCTGGTCATGGCCCTCTGCGTTTCTCCCGCCCTGTCCGTCGCGGCCTCTGCCGCCGACGGCACCGTCACCGTCTGGGGTCTGGTGGTCAACACCGACTTCGGGCTGGTCATCAAGGACGGCGACACGGAGTATCTGCTCCTGGGCGTCAACCAGGACCCCGGCTCACTGGAAGGCAGGACTTGCGAAGTCACCGGCACGGCCTCGAGTACGCTCGGCATCGATTCCATTCATGTCGATTCCATTCAGGTCGTCGGCGACACCTCGTCCATGAACTATACATCCATGAACGCACAACCGAGCGGACGGACAGACCGTCTCGCCTGACTACTCCCCTAGCGGATTCGGAACCACCATGGACACGACAACCAGAAATGACGACGCTTCCGAGGAAATGCGGGAAGTCCGCATCTCCACCGGCATCACGCCCGAGGACGTGGAAACCGTCCTGAACATGGCAGCCTCCAGCGGGCTGTTTTCGTCGGACGCGATGATGTCCGCCGAGGACATGGCCTGGGACTGCGCCTACGGCAACGGTGAGGAGGCCCAGACCTTCCTCGTTGCAAAACTCGAAGATGCGGAGGAGAGCCGGATCATAGGCTTCCTCTGCTACGGCCCGATCATGCACTGGCCCGGCGAGTTCGAGCTCTACGGCATCACCGTGGACCCCGAATTCCGCAGGCTGGGCATCGGCTCGGCCCTTGTGGCCGAAATGATTCGGAGGGTGGCCCGCGAGACGGGACGATCCATATTCCTGGAGACCGGCGAAGGCCGGGCCTTCGAGAACGCGCACCGTTTTTACGAAGCCAACGATTTCTCGTTGCAGCAAAGGTTCTGCAAGCAATTCATTCCCATGGAAGGCGGTCTCGTCTACCGCCTGCTCATCGACGAAGACGACGCGGAAAATCAATACCAATAGGAGTGGGAGAAATGGCTATTGACGTGTATGAGGATTCCCTGTTCGGGCAGATACTCCCCCTGGAATGGGACAACGAAACAGTATCCGGCATCGTCCTGCTCGTGGACGGCGAGGAGGAGTTCATCGTCGAACCCGACGAGAACGGAGAAAGCCTGATCGAATTCATAGACAGGTGGGTCACGGCCGAAGGCGTGGTCACCGAAAACGACGACGAGCTGCGCATCAAGGTGCGCAACTATACCCTGGAAGACGATATCGACTACGATACCGACGAGGATTGGTAAACCGGCCCTGAAAAGACCGAAAACGCCCCCTGTCCCGCAGGGGCGGTGACTGCCCATGATGCATCCCAAGACCGAAGTGCGCTTCGTCGACCCCGCCACGGGGTACGGCGTATTCGCCACCGCAGACATTCCGCGCGGAACAATAGTCTACGTGCGCGACCGGCTGGAAGCGGCCTTTGTGGCCCGCTCCATGAACCGGCCCCGCCTGGCCGAAACGCCCGGAAAGACCGCCTACGCCGACGAAACCGGCGTGCATATCGTGAGCAGGGACAACGCGCGTTACGTCAACCACCGCTGCGACTGCAACATCATGGCCACGGCCTACGGCTTCGAAATCGCCGTGCGGGACATCTGGCAGGGCCAGGAAATCTGCGAGGAATACGGCCTGTTCGACCTGGGACGGGATATTCCCCTGGCTTGCGGCTGCACCCGCTGCCGCAAGCAGTTGCGCCCCGACGACCTGAACCGCTTCCACAAGGCCTGGGATGAGCAGATCCGGGACGCGCTGAGCCGCACGGCCGACGTGTCCCAGCCGCTCATGGCCCACATGGACGCCGAGACCCGGCAACGGCTGCGCGCCTATCTCTGCGGCGAGGAGCCGTACCAGTCGGTCGCGGCCCTGTGTCGCCACACCCCGGCCGTATTGTCCGCAGTCCCGCCGGATCACCCCAAGCCCGCCCCCTTCGGGTTCAATGGCTGAGCGCTTGAGGCGGTCCGCGGCGGCCCTGTCCGCATCGTGCACCCCACCGGCCCTGAAAGGTCCGGTTTCCCGGAGAGGGAGGTAATGCCATGGGCTTCATCCGCCTGCTGCTCGCCTTTGCGGTCTTCAACTCGCACTTCCCCACACTGGAGCACTCTCCTCTGGTCAACGGCCATGAAGCCGTGCTGACCTTCTTCGCCATTTCCGGCTTCTACATGGCCCTTGTCCTGGACAAATCCTACGGCGACGCGCGTTCATTCTACCTGAGCCGCTTCCTGACGCTCTATCCCATGTACGTCCTGGCGCTGACGATCAGCCTGGGACTGCTCGCGGGCCTGGACATACACTCCCTGACCAACCGGGAAAGCCTGCGGGCCATCCTGGCCGATCCGGCCGCCTTCGCGGTCATGGCCTGGACCTCGGCCGTGACCTTCGGACAAGAGCTGCTGTTCAGCCTTGCCCGGCTTCCCGAAGGGGGGCTGCGCTTCGTGACCGACAGCCGCCAGGCCCTGTGGTCCGACGCACCGCTCATCCAGGGGTGGTCCCTTTCGCTGGAGCTCACCTTCTACGCCCTGGCCCCGTTCCTGGTCAGGCTGCGCACCAGGACCCTCCTGTCGCTTTTGGGGGCCAGCCTGGCGCTCAAGCTCGCGGTCATGAATTCCCACCTGTCCGGGATAGTCTTTTTCAAGCGCTTTTTTCTGCTGGAATTCTGGCTTTTTGCCGGTGGAATCCTGGCCTACCGCGTCCACAGGAAACTGCCCGCCGCCCCCCGCTGGTTCGACTACGGTCTCTTTTCCGTCCTGATCGGACTGGTCCTGACGAGCGACGGCGTCGCCAAGCCTCTGCTCCCGTTTTTCCTGCCCGTGGCGACCCTGCTGATGCTTCCGCTTGTCTTTCGAGGCTTTAAACGGTTACAATTCGACAGATTCACGGGCAAGGTAAGCTACCCGTTCTACCTGCTGCACTACATCGTCATCGCCCTGTTCGAGACCTACGCGGACGAGCCCGAGGGGTGGCTCATCCTGGCCGCCGCGTTGACGGCCTCCGTCGCGGTCCACTTCCTATTCAACTCGGGCATAGAGTCCCTGAAAACCAAATTGCGCCGCCGCCATACGCTGCCCGTCCCGGCCGCCGGAGCTGTCATGCAGCCCGCGGTACAGATCAGATAGCGCCTGTCGGCGTCCACATATCGAGGAGATACATGTCACAACCTGTCGCCAATCTGGACAGCGTCACCAAGTCTTTTGACGGGGAGACCGCCGTCGAAAATATCTCGCTGTCCATAATGGACGGAGAGTTCATCACCCTGCTCGGCCCATCCGGATGCGGCAAGACCACCCTCTTGCGCATTCTCGGCGGTTTCGAGGAGTGCGACCACGGCCTGGTGGAGCTGGACGGCCGCTCGGTCAAGGGCGTGCCGCCCGAATCGAGGGCCATAAACACCGTATTCCAGAGCTATGCCCTGTTCCCGCACATGAACGTCTTCGACAACGTCGCTTTCGGCCTGCGCATCGCCGGAAACGCCGAGGCCGACATTCGGCGCACCGTGGACGAAGCTCTCCAACTGGTTTTCCTGTCCGCCATGGGCAAACGGATGCCCTCGGAGCTTTCCGGCGGGCAGCAACAACGCGTGGCCATCGCCCGGGCCATCGTCAACAAGCCCCGGCTCCTGCTCCTGGACGAGCCCCTGTCCGCCCTGGACTACCGGCTGCGCAAGCAGATGCAGAAAGAGCTCAAGGACCTCCAGCGGACCCTGGGAATCACCTTCGTCCTCGTCACCCACGACCAGGAAGAAGCGTTCACCATGTCCGACCGCGTGGTGGTCATGAACGACGGGCACATCGAGCAGGTGGGCACCCCGCGCGAAATCTACGAGGAACCGGCCAACCTCTACGTGGCGCGGTTCGTTGGCGAGATCAACGTCCTGGAAGGGACCATCACCGGCCGCAGGGGCGAGAGCTACACCGCCGAGGTGGAAGGCGCGTCCGTGCTGGTCAAGGCCCGCCGCGAATTCGCGGACGGGGACCGCGTACACGTGCTCCTGCGCCCCGAGGACTTCCGCGTGGAAGTCATGAAGGACGTGGAGGAATCCCCGGACCTGGCCGACAAGTTCGCCAAGGCCCTGCTCAACGGCACCGTGGACGGCACCTGCTACAGGGGCGCCACCTACGACGTGGACATCACCCTGGATGACGGCAAACGCATCCAGGTCACGGAGTTCTTCGACGAAGACAGCGAAAGCCTGTACTTCCACGCAGGCGACCGGGTGGCCGTAGGCTGGTTCGAGGGATGGGAGGTGGTCCTGCCCCATGAAGGATAGCCTGTTCAAGCGACTGGTCGTCACCGGGGTGCTCGGCTGGATGTTCCTGTTCGGAGCCGTGCCCACGCTCATGCTCCTGGGGGTCAGCTTCCTCAAGCGCCACCCGGACAACCTCATCGAGCCGGTCTTCTCCCTGTCGAGCTATCACGAGCTGCTCCGGCCCGCCCTGGGTTCCATGCTGGCCGACTCCATGATTATGGCGGCCACGGCCACCCTGTTGTGCCTGGTGATAGGCTATCCCTTCGCCTACATCGTGGCCCGCGCCGGCAAGCGGTATACCAAGACGCTGCTTTTGCTGGTCATGATCCCGTTCTGGACCAACACGCTGATCCGCACCTACGCCCTGGTGGCCGTGCTCAAGGCCGACGGCGTGGTCAACAAGTTCCTGCTCTTCCTCGGCGTCATCGATGCGCCGATCAAGATCATGTACACCCAGACGGCGGTCTTCATCGGGCTCATCTACACCCTGCTGCCCTTCATGATCCTGCCGCTCTACGCGGCCATCGAAAAGCTGGACCTCAAGCTCCTCGAAGCCTCGCGCGATCTCGGGGCGAGCCGCTTCGCCACCTTCCGCAAGATCACGGTGCCCCTGACCATGCCCGGCATCGTCTCGGGCTGTATGCTCGTGTTCCTGCCCGCGCTCGGCATGTTTTACATCCCGGACATCCTGGGAGGAGCCAGGACCATGCTCCTGGGCAACTATATCCGCGACCAGTTCCTGGCGGCCCGCAACATCCCCCTGGGCGCGGCGGCCTCCATCGCCATGACGGTCATCATGGGCCTCATGCTCGCCCTCTACTACAAGAGCGCCCGCCGGGCCGGAAGGAAGGTGCACCTGTGAACCGCTTCGTCAAGACAATTTACGCGGCCCTGGTCTACGCCTTCCTCTACCTGCCCCTGGTGGTCATCGCGGTCTATTCCTTCAACGCCTCGAAGTATTCCCTGGCCTGGAAGGGTTTCACCCTCCAATGGTACGGAAGGCTCCTGAACAACTCCACCCTGCTGGACGCCGCCTTCCGCTCCATGACCATCGCCGTGGTTTCGGCCACGGTCTCGTGCATCATCGGCACCCTGGTGGCCTTCATGCTCCATCAGTACCGGTTCAAGGGGCGGCGCGCGGTATTCGCCGGGATCTTCGTCATGATGATGTCCCCCGACATCGTCATCGGCATATCGCTCCTGGTCCTCTTTCTCGGCGTGGGGCTGTCCCTCGGCTTCTGGACGCTGCTCATGGGCCACGTGACCCTGTGCGTGCCCTTTGTCGCGGCCACGGTCTACTCGCGGTTCAAGGGATTCGACCCCACCGTGGTCGAAGCGGCCCGGGACCTGGGAGCCGTCGAATACCAGGTCTTCCGGCGCATCGTCCTCCCCATGGCCGCGCCCGGCCTCATCGCCGGATGGCTCCTGAGCTTCACCCTGTCGCTGGACGACGTCATCGTCAGCTTCTTCACGACGGGGCCGACATACGAAGTTCTGCCTCTTCGGATTTATTCAATGGTCCGTCTCGGCATAAAGCCCGACGTCAACGCGCTCAGCGTGGTGATGATCACCATAACCGTGGCCGCCGTCCTCCTGTCCCGGCAGCTGCTCAAGGAGAAATCATGAAAAAAACACTGCTTGCAATCGTCCTGACTCTCATCCTCGCGGTTCCGGCACTTGCCGGCAGTGGGGAGCTGTACCTCTACATCTGGTCCGAATACATCCCGGACGAGGTCGTCGAGGCATTCACCAAGGAAACCGGCATCAAGGTCCACCTGTCCACCTACGACAGCAACGAAGCCCTGTACGCCAAGATCAAGCTGGCGGGCGACGGCTACGACCTCGTCGTGCCCTCTTCCGATTACGTGGGCCTCATGCGCCGCCAGGACATGCTCCTGCCCCTCGACAAGTCCAAGCTGCCGAACTTCAAGAATCTTTCCGCCAAGTTCACGGACCAGCCCTTTGACCCGGACAACACCTACTCCGTGCCGTACATGTGGGGCTCCACCGGCATCGCCGTGAACACCGGCGCCCTGGCTGAGGACGCCGTCACGTCCTTCAAGGACCTCTGGAAACCCGAAATGAAGGGCCACTTGCTCCTGCCCAACGACCCCCGCGACGTCTTCGCCATCGCCCTGAAAAGCCTGGGCTACTCCTTGAACGAAACCGACCCGGCGCACCTCCAGGAGGCCTTCGAACGCCTCAAGGCCCTCATGCCGTACGTCCGCGTCTTCGACTCCGATTCGCCCAAGCAGGCGCTCCTTTCCAACGAAGTCACCGTGGGCGTCGTCTGGAACGGTGAAGCCTTCATCACCAACCAGGAAAACCCGGAAATCAAGTTCGTCTACCCCGTGGAGGGCTTCTCCCTGTGGATGGACTCCCTGTGCATCCCCAAGGGCGCCAAGAACCTGGATGAGGCTTACGCCTTCCTGAACTACCTCCTCCGCCCGGACGTGGCCGCCACCATCTCCACCGAGATGGGCTACTCCACACCCAACGCGGCGGCCCGGGCGTTCATCCCCGAGGACGTGCGCGACAACGACATCGTCTACCCCGCGGACGACATCGCCGCTCGCGGCGAGTTCCAGGACGACATCGGCGAAGCCATGAACATCTATGAAGACTACTGGGTCAAGCTCAAGGGCGACAACGAATAGCCCCGCTCCCCATCTCAGACAAAAAAAGGCCGGACCCAACCCCGGCCTTTTTTTGTTGGAACGCCACCCCGTTTACCGAAAAGACGAATCCGGCGAAGAACGCGCTCAAGCACATGCTCCCCTTCATCCGTTCAGCCGCTATCTTCCTATTATATCCGTGTTTTTTGAAACCTATCCGGCACTATGGAGCAATGGCGATTGAACTGGATCAAGGCCTTCTTTCATGTTAAACGAACGTTTGACAAAGACCAATGACGGGAAGTATCCATCCGGCTTTCCCTGTTCCAACACCCGTTCCATGGAGGCGGACATGAGCAGAAAGGGAGGCAAATCCCTCAAGCAGGCCCAAGGCGAGGAAACACGCGCGACGCTGATCTACACCGGCGCGCGGCTTTTCGCCCAGAACGGGTACAACGGCGTATCCATGCGCACCCTTGCCGCCGAGGCCGGTGTCAACCTGGCCACGGTCAGCTACCATTTCGGCGGCAAGGCCGGACTGTACGAAGCCGTCATCCGGGAGATATTCAAGGTGCGGGATCAAATATATCCGCCCACCCCGGCGGTCGAAGCCAGGCTGTCCGAGGCAGGGGACACCCCGGAGGAGAAAGCCGCCGTGGCGGACTGGTTCATGGACACCCTCATCAACGGGCTGCTGATCCGGACGGAGTACGCCTGGGGAACGGTCATCATCTCGCGGGAGCTGGTCCACCCCTCCGAGCTTCATCCCAAGATGGAGGAGCTGTTCTTCCGCCCCAACCTGGAATCCCTGCGCACCCTGGTCCGCGGCACCGCCGCCCACTGCCGAAACGAGGCGGACGAGGTCATCACGGCCCACGCCATCATCAGCATCGTCGTCAAGCTCCTGGAAAGCCACGGACTCATCTGCAAAATCATAGGATGGGACTCCTTCGAGAACCATCTCAAAGACATATCGCCGATCATCAAGACCCGCATCAGGGGGCTGCTCGGCCTCCCCATGGAGAACGCACAATGAACCGTTTTCTCATCCCCGCCGCCCTTGTCTGCCTGGCGCTCCTCGCCGCCTGCGACCGTTCTCCCGAACCGGTGCCCGAGCCGGTGCGCCCGGTCAAGACCACCAGGGCCGTGCGGGTCGACAGCAGCAAACTCTGGTCCTTCGCAGGAACGGCCGAGGACGCCCTGGCCACCAAACTGTCCTTCCGGGTGGGCGGCAAAATCGTCTTTTTCCCCGGAAACCAGATCGGCCGCAGGTTCGCCAAAGACGAGATCATCGCCCGCCTCGACCCGTCCGATTACGAGCTTGAGCTTCGCCGGGCCGAAGCCGACATGGAACAGGTCCGGGCCAACTTCGTACGCGCCAAGGCCGACATGCAGCGCAACTCCCGCCTCTTCGAGAGCCGGGTCATCTCGCGCGGGGAGCTGGACCAGATCGAGGCGGATTTCAAATCCTACGAGGCCCGGCTCAGCGCTTCGGCCAAACAACTGGACATCGCCCGCAAGCAAGTGAGCTACGCAACCCTGCGCGCACCTTTCGACGGCTGGATCGGCGAAGCGGAGGCGGACCTCCACCAGAACGTGTCCGCTGGCCAGTCCATCGCCACCTACAACGCGGGCCGCCAGATGAAGATGTACATCAGCGTGCCCGACACGCTCATCTCCCGGGTGAAGGAAGGGGACGAGGTGTCCGTGGCCTTCGACGCCCTGCCCGGAAAGGTCATGAAGGGCGCGGTCCATGAGATCGGCGTGGAATCCGGCTCCGGCTCGACCTATCCGGTCAAGGTCTATCTCGAAAACGTCGGGGGACAGGTGCGCAGCGGCATGTCCGGCCACGTAAACTTCATCAACCTCGGCCGGGCGAACGCGGCGTTCTACCTGCCGCCCGTGGCCGTGGTCGGCGAACCGGACGGCGCTCACGCCGTGTGGGTGGTGACCCCCGAAACCTCCTCCGTGACCCGGCGCGACGTCACCGTGGGCCAACTCACCCCGGCCGGTCTTGAAATCCTCGAAGGGCTGAATGAAGGCGATGTGGTGGTCATCCGCGGCGTGCACAGCCTGGAGGAAGGACGCAAGGTCCGCCTCCTCGACAGCGGGGCGGAGGGCTGACCATGAACCTGGCCAAATGGTGCATCACCAACAACCGCACCTCCATCGTCCTCTTCCTGCTCATCGCGGTGAGCGGAGTGATGACTTTCTTCTCCATTCCGAAAAGCGAGGACCCGGATTTCACCATCCGCACCGGCGTGATATCCACGGTCTTCCCCGGCGCGTCGCCCCAGCGGGTGGAGGAGCTGGTCACGGACAAGCTGGAGGAGAGAATCCGCGAAATCGACGGGGTCAAGACCGTCAAGTCCCAGTCCATGTCCGGCCTGTCCATCATCGAAGTGGAGTTCAACGACACCATCAAGGACATGCAGCCCTATTGGCAGAAACTGCGCAACAAGGTGGATGACGCCGGATCGGATCTGCCCGCCGAGGCCATGACGCCGCTGGTCAACGATGAGTTCGGCGACGTGTACGGCATCGTCGTCGCCCTCACCGGCGACGGGTTCTCCTACCGCGAGCTCAAGGACGCGGCCGACGACCTGCGCGACGAACTGCTCAAGATCAAGGGCGTGGGCAAGGTCGAGAGATGGGGCGAACAGGGCGAGCGCATCTTCGTGGACTTCACCAACTCCCGCATGGCCACCGCCGGGATAAGCCCATTCGTCCTGGCCAAGATGATCGACAGCCAGAACACCCTCCAACCCAGCGGTTCGAGCATGGTCGGCCCGGAGCGCATCGTCATCGAACCCACGGGCGAATTCAAGGGCGTGGAGGACATATACTCCCTGGCCATCCGCCCGCCGGGCAAGAAGACCTCGGTCCGCCTGGCCGATGTGACCGACATCTCGCGCGGCTTCTCCGACCCGCCGACCACCCTGACCCGGTTCAACGGCAAGCCGAGCCTCATGCTCGCCGTATCCATGGCCGACGGAGGCAACATCGCCGAACTGGGCGAACGGGTCGCCAAGCGGCTCGACGAACTCAGGGCCGCAATGTACGTGGGCCTTGACGCCGACGTGCTGGTCTTCCAGCCGGACTACGTCAACAAGGCCATCAACGATTTCACGATCAACCTGATCGAATCCTTCGCCTTCGTGGTGGTCATCATCCTGCTTTTCGCCGGTCTGCGCACGGGCGTCATCGCCGGGTCCCTGGTGCCCATGGCCATGCTCGGCTGCATCGCGCTCATGCCCTACCTCGACGTGGGGCTGCAACGGGTGTCCATCGCCTCGCTGATTATCTCGCTGGGCATCCTGGTGGACAACGGCGTGGTCGTGTCCGAGGCCATCCTGGTCCGCCTCGCCTCGGGCGAGGACCGGCTCAAGGCCACAACCGGCGCGGTGAGCGAGCTGTGGATGCCGCTGCTGGCCGCGTCCCTGACCACTGTTTTCGCCTTCCTGCCCATCCCGCTGGCCACCACCCACCCTGTGGGCGAGTTCTGCACCTCCCTGTTCATCGTGGTATCCCTGACCCTGGCCTGCTCGTGGGGACTGTCCATGTCCATGGTGCCCATGATGTGCTTCTACCTGCTCAAGCCCAAGCAGGCCGTCCAGACCTTTTCAAGCAGGCTGTACCAGAGCTACCGCGGACTGCTCCTGTGGAGCCTTCGCCACCGCACCATGTTCCTGGCGTTGATCCTCGCAGGCTGCATGGTCTCAGGATGGGCGTTCCGGTACGTGCCCAAGATATTCTTCCCGCCCAACGAACGGGCCCAGTTCACCATCGACTTCTGGCAGCCCTACGGTACGGACATCACCGCCACCGAACGGCGCGCGGAACGGCTGGAGAAAATCCTCCTCGCCGACGAGGACGTGAACAGCGTGGGCGTGTTCGTCGGCCACGGCGGTCCCCGCTGGTATCTGCCGCTCAACATCGAGCAGAAGAACGACAACCTGGCCACCTTCGTGGTCAACACCAAGTCCGTGGAGAGCGTGGACCAGGTCATCAAACGCACACGCCAGGCATTGGAAGAGGGCTTCCCCGACGCGGACTACAGCCTGAACAAGCTCATGAACGGCCCGCCGGTGGGAGCCAAACTGCAAATCCGCCTGTCCGGACCGAACATCAAGACCCTCTACGCCCTGCGCGACAAAATCCTGCCCGTCGTGGAGGAGCAGGAGGGCGTCACCCGCGTCTGGGACGACTGGGGCCAGTGGACGAAGAAGATGATCGTCAAGGTGGACCAGGACAAGGCGCGGGAGGCCGGGCTGTCCAGCTTCGACGTGGCCGTTTCCCTTCAGACCGCCATGTCCGGGCTGACCGCCTCCAACTACCGCGAGGGCGACACCATCATCCCCATCCTGCTCCGCAACGACGAGGGATTCCGCAACCGCCTGGACAAAATCGACAGCCTGAACGTCTACTCCTACGACACCGGCGAGAGCGTGCCGCTGTCCCAGGTGGCGAGCACCCATCTGGACTGGCAGCCCTCGGACATCCGCCGCCGCGACCAGGCCCGGACCATGACCATCAAGGCGGACGTGGCCGACGGCTACTTCGCCCTGTCCATCCTGAACAAGGTCCGCCCGGCCGTTCGGCAGCTCATGGACAAGGGAGACTGGCCGATAGGCTACACGGTGGAGTACGGCGGCGAGTTCGAAGAGAGCGCGAAGGCCCAGGCGGCCATCAACGCGAACATGCCCCTGGCCATGGGACTGCTCGTGCTGGTGCTCATATTCCAGTTCAACTCCATCCGGCGGCCGCTGATAATCCTGCTCACCCTGCCGCCCATGCTCATCGGCATCACCACGGGCATGTTGGCCACGAACTCGCCCTTCGGCTTCATGCCCATGCTCGGCATGATCTCCCTGCTGGGCATCATCGTGAACAACGCCATCATGCTCATCGACCGCATCGAGATTCAACGCGGCCGGGGGCTGAACCTGGCCGACGCCATCGTGCTCTCCTCCCTGGAGCGCGCCCGGCCCATCATCATGACCGCCACCACGACCATCATCGGCATGGTCCCGCTCTCCCTCCAGGGCGGCGAAATGTGGCGGCCCATGGCCAACCTCATCATGTCCGGCCTGACGGTCGCCACGGTCCTCACCCTGGTCCTCTGCCCGGTCCTCTACTCCATCTTCTTCCGCCAGCGGTTCAAGGGATACGAGTGGGACCCGAAGGTCATCCAGCGCGGGAGCGACCTCAATCCAAGCCTGCATCCGACCGAATAGCACGCGTCAAAGGGCCGCCGGAACACATCCGGCGGCCCTTTTCCTTTCCGATCAGCGGTTCGCCGGGCTGCGAAAGGCGATGCGCAAGGTGGTGCCGTTCCGCTCGCCGGTGTTCATGGTAATGTCCGCGCCGTGGGTGCGGGCGATAAGCGCCGCAAAGTAGGTGCCGAGGCCGGTGCCGTTTTCCTTGCCGCAGGTAACGTATTTCTCGAAAAACCGTTCCCGGATTTCCGCAGGCACAGGCGCGGGGTTGGTCACGGTCAGGGTCGGACGTTCGCCCCGCTCCAGAAAGACCGCCACCTCGTCGCCGGGGCCGGAAGCCTCGATGGCGTTCTGGACGAGATTGCGGCACATGGTCCGCAAAAGGGGCCCCTCGCCGGACACGGTGAAGGTCTCGTCGCCGACCACGTCCCGGCCGTCGAGGCGGATGACCAGACGCACCCCGGAACTGTTGAGCTGCGGGGCGAGCTCCTCTTCGAGATCGCACAGGGTCTCGACCAGATCGGTCGGCAGCCGGTTGAGGGCGTAGACGCCCTTCTCCATCTTGAACATGTCCAGATGATTGCGGATCATGTCCAGCATCCGGTACCCGGCCGCCCGGATGCGCTTGATGAGCTTGGCCTGTTCAGGGGTCAGGCCCCCCTGCTGGAGCAACAGCTCAGGATAGCCGATGACCAGGCTCAGGCCCGACTTGAGGTCATGGCGGTTGATGCGCTCCACCTCCTCCCGGATCATCTCGGCCTGTCCGCGCCGCTGTATCTCGCTGTGCAACTGGCGGTTGTTCCTGAGCAGCTCCAACTGCTTGACCTTGAGCTGGAGAGTCCGCTCCTCCACTCTCTGCTCAAGCATCTCCCGATGCCGGTTCAGCCGCGCGTCGCGGTCCTGGATGCGTTCGAGCATGGCGTTGAACTCGGTCACGAGCACGCCCAGCTCGTCGTTGCTCACGTAGTCCACCCGCCGCGAATAATCCCGGCTGGCGGAGATGGCGTCGACCGCCTCGGTCAGTTCGCGCAGGGGATCGCCCAGCCTGCGCCGGAAGGTTCCGGCCAGCTTGAAGCAGAAGACGAACACGCCGAGCAGGATAAGCGCCCCGCTGACGAGATAGGACCTGAGCAGCCCCCACTGCCCGGCCAGCGAAACGTCCAGCGCCACCACGCATCCAGCGCGGCCCGACGGAACGGGCGAGACCACGGTCAGGGAAGACAGTGCGGATCGCACGCCCGGCTTGGGCGGGACTTCGCAGGAAAGAGGCGCGCCCCAGACGGCGAGAGTCGAGCCGTCGGCGAGATAAACCGCAGCTCCCAGCACGTCGGGCGTCAGGGACAGGGTCCGAAGGTTCTCGGCCGCGGCCTCGGGATCGTCGAAATCCACCGGCGCGACCAGGGACGCGGCCATGAGCCCCGCCAGGGTGCGGGCCTTGTCCGCGCCCTCCTGGCGGTAGGCATGGACCAGGGGGATGGCGTTGAGGAAGAAGCTCAATGCGAGGGCCAGCAGCGTCGTCCCGAGAATGGCCGCCACGATCTTCCGGCCCAGGGGGGTCACTTTGGCATCACTCATGGACGCCTCCCCGATAAATGCGGGCCAACTGCATAAGCCGCGAACTGACCCCCAGCCCCGCGCGTCCGGCCGCTTCGGGGTTCACCTCCAGCTTGAGCCTGCCGCCCTGCATGTAGAAATTGATGACCGCGCCCTGCTCCGGCCCCTCGGGGTCCTGGGCAATGGTCAGCACGGGCAGGTCCGCCACCCGCCGGAGGATGGCCGCGCCTTCGCGCCGGGACGCCCCGGCCAGGACCAGGACGTGGCACTCGGCGGGCCACTGGACCAGCCGGAAACGGGGGCCGTCGCCCTCCGCATCGGAATCCGGGAAATAGGGCCGCAGCCGCGCCGGGTCCGTGGCCGCGACCACGAAGGGTTCTCCCGGGGCCGGCCCCGCGCCGTGCGGCCAAGTCACATATTTAACCAGCCGCTGCACGTAAAGCGCCCGCAACTGGTCCGGTTCCGCAGTCAGGCGGGTCCCGCCGCACGCCTGGTACGGTGAAGCGAAAACCGTCCAGGCGAGGACCGCGAAAAATATCGGCCGCAACAAGCTCATCAGAAATCCCAGGTCACGCGGCAGTCCACGCTCGGCCCCACCGCAAGGTCCGAGAACTGCTCGTTTGAGCCGCTCAGGTTCCGGCCGATGAGTTCGAGCAGAAGCGTGTCGGAAACCCGCCAGGAAGCGTGCGCGTCCAGGCTGAAATAGGCGGGCAGGTGCCGCTGGTCCGGGCTGTCGATGTACCCCAGGAAGATATCCAGCCCCACGTCCTTGAGCGGCTTGGTGAGGATTTGCAGCTTCATCTCGCTGCCCAGCCCCTCCTCGGGCATGGAGTCGCCCACCGGCCCGGAATCCAGGCCGTAAATATTCTGGTAGATGAGACTGGCCGACGGCTTGAGGGTCAGCCGGTCGGACACGGCCCATTCGACCACGGCTTCCAGGCCGTAGGCCGTGCCCTTGAGGGAATTGCTCACCGTGGCCGTATCGGTGGCGTCGTCCAGTTCGAGCATGAGCAGTTCGGAATAGTCGTTGACGTACAGCGAGAGGTCGAACCGGACATCCGGGGTCAGGACTCGGCGGACTCCGGCCTCGTAGGAGACGAGCTTTTCGGCCTTGAGGTCGTCCGGGGCCTCCACCTTGTAGTCCTTGCCCCTCGCATGAACCACATAGGTGCCGCTGCGCTGGTAGCGGGTGTCCGCCCGCACGCCGCGCGAGACCGCTATCCAATACTCGGCCTCGTCCCGGGTATGCAGCAGGCGAAGCGTGGGTTGCAGTTCGACGGACTTCTCGTCGAGCACGTCCGCCTTCAGCCCGGCGACAAAATAGAGGCTCTCCGGCAGCAGAGTGATGCGGTCGCGGATGAAGCCGGTGCCGGTCCAGGTGTAGATGCGCTCCAGATCCACATCCACGTCGTCCCCGTCGTGCACGTCATCCCAGAAATACTGGGTGCCAACGCCCCAGGTCAGGTAATGGCGGCCCATCCGCTCCATGGCCGAGGTCAACTCCGCGTCGAGGATGTTCGCCCCTCCTTCGAGGTCGGCGAGCATGGCGGTATCCCGGGTGAAGGAAGTCCTGAAGCGCAGATTCGAATCCAGGCCGGTCGCACGGTCCCAGACGAACTGGGCGTAGCCGTTGACGTCGGTGCGCGAACGGGTTTCCCGGTTGCCGGGAGGGGGACCGACCGGCCCGTCCTCCTCGGTTTTGGAGCGGACCAGGTCGCATTGCAGGGACAAGGCGTCGGTAAAGGCGTTCTCCCAGTCCGCGCGAAGGCCGCTCTGAAACTTGGACCATTCATGGCCGTTCTGGCCCCGGTTCGAGCCGCTCAGCCAGTCGCCGTTCAGGTATTGGGCAGTGCCGTAGACCATGAAGGCGGAATCGTCGCCGGTCTTGCGTCCGTAGCGCACGGTCTGTCCCGCGCCCCTGGTGCCACCCACGGACACGGACTGCCCGCCCAGCGACTCGAACGCGGTCTTGGTGATGATGTTGATGACCCCGGTGAAGGATTCCGCCCCCCACAGGCTGGTCCGGGTGCCGCGCACCACCTCGATACGCTTGATCTGACCAATGGGCACGATGTTGTCCCACTGCACCCCGGTCATGACCGGCGAGGTCACCGGCCTGCCGTCCACCAGAACCAGATGTTTATTGCTCAACAGGCCGTTGAACCCCCGGATGCCCACGGCCCAGCGGTCCGTGTTCATCTGGGCGACATGCACGCCGGGCACGAGCTGAAGCGCCTCGGGCACGTTGGTGGCCCCGGACCGAAAGATATCCTCCTCGGTCAGGACTGTGACCGCGGCCGGAATCCGCGACAGGGGTTCGGTGCGGCGGGTGGCGCTGGCCACCTCCACCTGCAAGAGCTCCTCCAGCCCGAGGCCGGATAGATCGTCGTCGGCCAGGGCCGGAACCGTCCAGAGAAACGAAATCAGTATTCCCAGAACAATCGGCCGCAGCAGGTCTGCTCCCATCTAGGCGGCCCCTTCCTGGGGAACGGCCAGGAGGTAGCCCCTGCCCCGGATGGTCTTGATGCTGACGTGCCGGTCGAGTTTCTTGCGCAGATTGCTCATATGCACGTTGAGCACGTAATCGTCGAAATCCTCGCTCCGGCCGAGCGCCTTTTCCATGAGGCTGCCCCTTTCAACCACGTTCCCCATGTTCAAGGCGAGCATCTCCAGGATGTCGAACTCGGTGGAGGTCAGGTGGACCGGGCTGCCGCTCACGGTCATGTTCCGGGCATTGCGGTCCAGAAGCACGTCGCCGATACCCATGTCCGGCTTGGGCTTCACCGCCGCCGTACGGACTTCCTCCTCGTGGCCGCTGCCGTACCGGCGCAGCACCGCGCGGATGCGGGCAAGGAGTTCGCGAAGCTGAAACGGCTTGGACACGTAGTCGTCGGCTCCCATCTCCAGACCGACCACCCGGTCTATCTCCTCCCCCCGTCCGGTGAGCATGATGACCGGCACGGAGGTATGCGCGCGCAACCGGGTCAACACGTTGAAGCCGCTGGTGTCGGGAAGCATGACGTCCAGAATGACCAGCCCGTAATCCCCCGCGCGGGCCATTTCCAGACCCTCGCTTCCGGTGGCGGCCGCATCCAGGCCGAGCCCTTCGCCGCCGAGATAGGCCTTCAGCAGCTCCGCCAGTTCGGGGTCGTCGTCGATCAGCAACAGGTCTTTCATCCGCACACTCCTTTTGAATGCATCATAAAGATTCAGAACAAATTATGATATTAACTTAATCTCAATTAATATTAAGAAGCTCAACGAACATCACCGCCGCATTCAGAAATCCATAGCAGGCCGCGCCGAAATCGCCTCGGCACATTTTTCCTCCATGAACGCCTCCCCATATTGCATCCGTATATATGGGGAGAATTTGGTTCTCCGATCATCGGGACGGAGAAAATGCATGGAAGCATAACCATTCAAGGAGGAAATCATGTCTCTCGTAGTAAACAACAACCTCATGGCCAATGCCGCCGCCCGGAACCTGAACAGCTCGTACAACGCGCTGAGCACGTCCACGGAGCGGCTCTCTTCCGGTCTGCGCGTCAACTCCTCGGCCGACGATGCGGCCGGGCTGGCCGTACGCGAACTGATGCGTTCGGACATCTCCACCCTCAACCAGGGAATCAGGAACGCCAACGACGGCATCTCCATGATTCAGACCGCCGACGGAGCGCTCTCCGTCATCGATGAAAAGCTCATCCGCATGAAGGAACTGGCCGAGCAGGCCGCCACCGGCACCTACACCGACGCCCAGCGGCTCATCATCGATTCGGAATACCAGGCCATGGCCTCGGAGATCACCCGAATCGCCAACGCCACGGACTTCAACGGCATCTACCTGCTCAACGGCAACCTCTCCGCCGACGGCATCACCATCCATTTCGGCACGGGCAACGACGCCGCCGAGGACAAGTATGACGTGACCATCGGCAACTGCACCGCCTCCGCCCTGGGCGTGGGGCTGGCCGCGGGCACGGACAAGGCCGGATCGGTGGTTTCCACCCAGGCCGCGGCCCAGAGCGCCCTGGACGCCCTGAACTCGGCCATCGTGTCCAAGGACAACGTGCGCGCCAACCTGGGCGCCATGCAGAACAGGCTGTCCGCGACCATCTCCAACCTGGAAATCCAGGCCGAGAACCTCCAGGCCTCGGAGTCCCGCATCTCCGATGTGGACGTGGCCACAGAGATGACCGAGTACACCAAGCAGCAGATCATTACCCAATCTGCCGTGGCGATGCTCTCGCAGGCCAACTCGCTCCCGCAGATGGCCCTGTCGCTCATCGGCGGCTAGTCCGCACCTTCTCCAACCGAGGGCCGGTTCCCGCAAGGGACCGGCCCTCAATGGATGTATCGCCCGAACATTCCGGACGGTTGCACCTTTTCCGCATGAGAAGGAAAAAAACTCCCCACTCCCGCCCCCATCCCGCACGAAGCGGCCCTCCGACGTTTTCCCAGCCCATTCCGCCTAATTTTTTCTTCATTTTCTCATGCGAATCGCGATGCCGGACAGCGCATCTTTATCCGTCGCAAACATCGGTCAAACAAAACTCAATACGACTTTACGTTCTCTTGATGTTGATCGGCACCTGCATTGCTCATTGGGGATGCAGGAGGTTCAAAATGAGCAGCACAATAATGGAAATTGAAAAGCGATATGATGAAATATCATATGAAAGCCTGTTCAAGGAACATTCCAGGCTCATCTACAAGCTCATCATCAACTTCGTAAAATCCAGAAACATAAATCTGCATGGATCTGAAATAGATGATGTCTACCAGGAAATAGCGCTGAAAATATTCAAGAACGACTACATTTCACGCTACAACGTCGAGAAGAGTTCCTTCATCACCTGGCTCAACATCATCTGCCGCACCACGGTCATCGACTACTACAGAAAGAAGCTCCGCTGGATGGAATCCGTGCTCACCGACGAGCCTTTGCGCAACCCGGAAGGCGGACTCGACACCTCCCTGTTCAGCCTGCCCGCGGGCGTGCTGACCGACCGGCAGGCGGAAGTCCTCACCCTTTTTTTCAAGGAAGGGCTGATCGCCTGCGAAATCGCCCGGAAGCTCGGCATCACCTCGCGCACCGTCCGCAGCATCAAATCCCAGGCCCTGAACAGGCTCCGCATCCATTACGGCGCATCCGCTCCCCTGGCCGAAGCCGGCGAGCCGCGCCTTTCCGAAAGGAGGAAAGCCTCATGAGCATCGACACCACCAGCTATTACGAGTCCCTGCTCGCGTCGTCGACCTCGGTGTCGACCGCCGCCGCCAGCTCCACGTCGCTGACTTCGGACGACTTCATCACCCTGCTGTGCGCCGAGCTTGAGCATCAGGACCCCACCGAGCCCGTGGACAACGCCCAGATGGTCGACCAGATGACGCAGTACTCCCAACTGGAGCAACTGACCGAGATGAACGAGAAGATGGATTCCCTGACCGACAGCATCAACTCGCTCGGAGCCGTCAGCGGCCTGGACTACATCGGCAAGCAGGTGGAGGCCGAGGGGTACGCCGTCAGCAAGGATGGCGAGGACGTCTCCATCCTCTACCTGACCCTCGACGAAGACGCGGCCGAGCTTGCCCTGAACCTCTACGACTCGAACGGGTCCATCGTCGACACGCAGACCTTCACCGACATTGGAAGCGGCACCGTGGCCTTCACCTGGGACGGCACAGGCTACGACGGCGACGAGGTCGACGACGGCATCTACTACGCCGTCGCCAAAGCCTACGACGCCGACGGGGACAAGGTCGGCTGCACCACCACGACCACCGGCACCGTGACCGGCGTGAGCACCACCGACGAAGGCGTCGTCCTGACCCTCGAAGACGGCCGGACCGTGAACCTGGCCGACGTGACCTACGCCACCCAGTAACCAGACCGTTTTTCAAGGAGCGCATCATGAGCATCAGCGGATCCATGTACACCGGCATTTCCGGACTTCAGGCCCAGAGTCAGGCCACTTCCGTGGTCAGCAACAACCTCGCCAACTCGACGACCACGGGCTACAAATCCGTGTCCATATCCTTCGAGGACGTCTTCTACTCCACGGTCTACGCCGGGGGGAGCATCGGCCAGGTCGGCAACGGCGTGACCACCTCCTCCCTGACCACCGACTTTTCGCAGGGAGCCTACGAGACCACCAACACGGTCACGGACGTGGCCATCAACGGCGACGGCTTCTACATCGTGGTCGACCCCGACACCGGCAACACCTACTACACCCGCGACGGCGGATTCTCCTTCGACACCAACGGCTACCTGGTGGACTCCCACGGCAACCGGGTGCAGGGATGGGAAACCGAAGACAGCTCCATCACCGGCGGGCTGGTGGACATCCGGCTGGACAATTCCCAGTCGCCGCCCCAGGCCACCGGCGAAGTCGCCATGCAGGTCAACCTGGACGCCACCGAACAGGACAACACCGCATCCTCGACCAACCCCTACGCCTCCCTGTTCGAAATCTACGACGGCACGTCCGATCCCGCCCTGGACGACTCGCGCTACGCCTACCAGACGACCATCACGGTCTTCGACGAGAACGGCGCGTCCCACGACCTGACCACGTACTACGACCCCGTGGAGACCGACGACGGCTCCATCGTCTGGGAATACACGGTCTGCTGCGACGCGGAAGAGGACATGCGCGACTTCGCGGGAACGGACATGGGCGACACCAGCGGCGCGGGAATGCTCGTCACCGGCACCCTGACCTTCTCGACCTCGGGCGACCTGCAATCCATGACCGCCTTCACCCTGTCCGACACCCCCACGGACACCACCGATCCCCTGGCCGCCGAGAACTGGCTCCTGGCCGAATTCGACGACAGCGGCCTGCCCCTGTTCGAGGTCAACTTCACGGGAGCCGAGGAAAACCAGACCATTTCACTCGACTTCGGCATATCAAACGCGGACTTCGCCACGGGCACGGGCTGGGACGTTTCGGGCGGCATCGATTCCCTGGACGACTTCTCGGCCGCCACCACGCCGGACGAATTGCCCGCCTTCAACACCGGGGTCCTGTCCACCCGCGCCACCACCAGCACCACTTCCAGCTCGGCCACCTACACCCTGACCCAGGACGGATACGCGCCCGGCGAGCTGACGGACATCTCCATCAGCGAGAACGGCATCCTCGAAGGAAGCTACACAAACGGGCAGAGCCAGGAACTCTACACCTTCGCCCTGGCCGACTTCACCAACACCCAGGGCCTCTATTCCGAGGGAGGCAACCTCTTCTCGGCCACCACGGAATCAGGGCAGGCGCTCATCGGCACGCCCGGCTCGGCCGGATTCGGCACACTGGCCTCGAACTCCCTGGAGCAGTCCAACGTGGACACGGCCACCGAGCTGACCAACCTCATCATCATTCAGGCGGCATACCAGGCCAACTCCAAGATCATCACCACGGCCGACACCCTGCTGTCCACGGCCATCAACCTGAAGCGTTAGCCACGGGGACCGCCGGAGGACAGGATGATCAACAACCTCTACAGCATAGGCAAGTCCGCGCTGCAAAACGCGCAGGTGTCCGTCAACAACGCGTCCAACAACATCGCCAACGCGGACACCACCGGCTACCAGCGCACCACGACGGTTTACGACACCGGCGGCTCCATCACGATCAACGGCATCACGGTCGGCACCGGAGCGGACATCACGGCCATCCAGTCCGAGTGGGACAAGTTCGTGGAGAGCCAATACCTGGACGCCCTGGCCGACCTGGCCGCGCAGACCAGCGCCCTGGATTACCTGGACGGGCTGGACTCCCTGCTGAACCAGTCCGAAGGCGGCATAAGCGACGTCCTGGAGGAGTTCTTCGACGGCTGGAACGAGCTGGTCACCGACCCGGATTCCACGTCGGCCCGCGCGGCCCTGCTCGGCCAGGCCGAAACCCTGGTCTACGCGTTCACTTCCACCGCCGCGAGCCTGGCCTCCATGACGGACGCCATCAACGGCGACATCCGGGATCAGGTGAACGAGGCCAACGGGCTCATCGAGGACCTGGCCGAACTCAACTCGGCCATCGCTGCCAACCCCGACGACAACCAGGCCGTGTCCGAACGGGATCAGAAAATCAGGGAGCTGGATTCGCTCATCGGCGTTGAGGTCCTCTACAAGTCCGACAACACGGTCACCATACTGACCGGGGAGGGATACAGTCTCGTGGACGGAAGCGAAACACACAGCCTGGCGTACTCGGAGGCAAGGGTCTCCGAATCCCCGGTACGCGGTTCGGACTATGACGGCAGCCTGAGCTATTCGGGCTCGTCCAGCGAGGAGCTGCTCATCGAATTCGTCTCCTCCGGATCCGACGGAACGGCGCAGTTCAAGGTCTCCACCGACGGCGGCCAGAGCTGGAAGACAGACGATAACGGGGACGTCGTCCTCTACACCGCGTCCGGCGCGGACGATCCGGCGGAGATCGAGGGGGTATCCATCTGGTTCGAGGACGGCGCGGGAGAGCACGCGGCGGGCGACAGGTACACCGTCGTGCCCAAATCCGGCCTGTACTGGCAGTCCGGCGACGGCGACCTGACCAACATCACCCCGCTGACGGACGACAGCGGCGACATGGTCTCGGGCCGGACCTCCGGGGGAAGCCTGGCCGGCCTGTTCCTCACGCGCGACGACACGGTGACGCCCACCCTGGACGGGCTGAACGACCTGGCCGAGGCCGTTATCCGGGAGGTCAACGAGATCCATGCGGCGGGCACGGGCCTTGAGCACCACACGGCCCTGACCGGCAGCTACGCCGTTGACGACGCTTCGGCCCCCCTCAACGACAGCGGCCTGCATTTCGCGGACGCCATCCAGGCGGGAGAGCTGGCCCTGACCACCTACGACTCCGACGGCAACGTTTCGACCAGCTCCATCCTGTCCATCGATCCGGCAAGCGATTCCCTGGACGACTTGGCTGCGGACATCAACGCGGCCTTCGGCGGGGAGCTGACCGCCACGGTCACGGACGGAACGCTCCGGCTCTCCGCGGGAACGGACGCCGCATTCGAGATCACCGGGGACACCGCCAACCTGATGGCCGCCCTGGGCCTGAACACCTTCTTCACCGGCACGGACGCCTCGACCATCTCCATCAACAGCTACGCGGCCGCCGACTCCTCGCACATCAACAGCGGCTCGGCGGGCGACGACGGCCTGGTGGCCACCGGCTCCAACGAGACGGCCTCCGCCCTGGCATCCCTGTACGAGAAGACCCTTTCCGTGGGCAGCCTGCAAACGAGCCTCGCCTCGGCCATGGCCGCCCTGACGGCGAGCGTCGGCTCCGCCGCGTCCGCGGCGGATTTGCAGCAGACCTACGCCCGGACCTCCGTGGACTACCTCTACGAGCAGCAGTCCTCCACCAGCGAGGTCAACGTGGATGAAGAGCTTATCGAATTGACCAAGTACCAGCAGGCCTACCAGGCCGCCGCACAAATAATCAGCGTGACCAGGGAAATGATGGACACCGTCCTCGACCTGGTCTGATCCGCAGGAGGCACCCCATGCGCATCAGCACGGCACAGATTTTTTCGCTTTCCCTCAACCAGATGAATTCGGCCCTCAACGATGTGAGCAAGCTCACCATGATGAACGCCAGCCAGAAGCGGATCAACAGCCCGTCGGACGACCCGGCGGGAATGGGCAGGGTGGTGGAGCTTTCCGCCTACGAATCCTCTTTGAGCGGCTACATAGACAACTGCGGGACCGCCCTGGACTACCTCGGCACCGCCGACCAGTCCCTGTCCACGGCCAGCGAAACCATCACGGCGGCCCTGGAATTGTGCGAACAGGGCTCCACCGAGACCTACACGGACGACGAGCTCAAGATGATGGCCTTGGAAATGGAGGGATACCTCGACGCCCTGTACGCCATCGCCAACACCCAGCTCGGCTCGGACTCGCTCTTCGCCGGGGACGACATCGGCGACAACGCCTACGAAATGGGGCTGGGCGTGACCCTGTCCAACGACTCCCTGCACCACGCGGACTTCGTATCCCTGTCCGGCGAGGTGGACGGAACCGTGGCCGTGCGCTTCACCTCGGACGGGACCGTGGGCGCGGACGCGCTGGATTACGAATATTCCACGGACGGCGGCGAGACATGGACCCAGTCCGCCCTCGCCCCGGGCGACACCGTTCTGGACCTTGGAGACGCCCAGGTGGAATTGGCCTCGGGCACGGCCGTGACCGCATCGAACGGCGAAGGCGACGGCTCCCTCTTCCACCTGCGCGAGGCGTGCGTCTACACGGGCAGCGCCAAGGCCATGTCCGTGGCCGTCTCGGAAAGCACCTCCGAGGACATGAACACGGTGGGCAGCGACATCTTCGGCGGCGTGGACGATTCCACGGGCCAGCCCTTCGACTCCCCCAACCTGTTCGAGACCCTGTCCGACTGCATCGTCTACATGGAAAACGGCGACCACGAGGGTGTCGCCCGGTGCCTGGAGGTCCTCGGCGACTGCCACGAGACCGTGGAAACGGGCGCGGCGGACATCGGGGCGAGAGAGAACAAGGTGAGCTACACGCAGACTTCGCTCTCGCTGGTCAAGGAGCTGGCCGCCAACTCCATCAGCCGCGAGGAGGACGCCGACGCCACCCAGCTCGTGGTCGAGCTGGAACAGGCCAACTACGTGTACGAGGCGGTCCTTTCGACCTCGTCCAGCATCATGAGCATGTCCCTGCTCGACTACATCTAGGAGGCCGCCATGGGCTACATCTCCTCCCTTTCCAGCACGGTCGAGACATACGAGCCGATCACCACCTCGGGCGACGTGTCCTTCTCCGGACTCGGCAACGGCACCGACTTTTCCGAGATCATCGACGCGATCGTCGACTCCGAGAGTTTCCAGCTTGAGGAGTACCAGGACAAAAAGGACGAGTACGAATACGTCATAGACCTGATGGAGCAGCTCGCGGACAAGATCGACGACTTCAACACGCTCCTGGACGACATGGACGAGCCCGACGAATTCTTCTCCATGACCGCAAGCGTCAGCAGCGAGGAGGTGGAGGTCGACGCCGATGGCGACGCCGAACCGGGCATCCACACCATCGAGGTCAACCGGCTCGCCCTGAACGATGTCTGGGTAAGCATGGACACCGCATACGAATCCGAAGACACCGTGATCGCCGACGAGGCGACCTCCCTGACCGTGACCTTCGGCGGAGAGGACATCACCATCGACGTGGCCTCGGGCACGACCCTGTCGGGGCTGGTTTCGGCCATCAACGGTTCGGTGGACGCGCGCGACAAGTTCGAGGCCTCGGTCATGGACGACGGCGACGCGAGCTATCTCGTGCTCAAGAGCTGCGACGTGGGCGACGACAATGTCATCGCCGTAACCGACACGGGTTCCCTGACCGGAATGAGCGCGGGAGGATTCGTCAATACCCAGGCCGGGCAGGACTCGCAAATCAAGGTGGACGGATTCCCGCCGGACGAAGGCGACTGGATCGAGCGGGCGTCCAACTCGATCGACGACGTGGTGGACGGCCTGACCTTCGATCTCAAGGACACCACGGACGGCGACACCCTTCAGGTCTCGGTGGGCTACGACACCGACGGCATGTACGACGCCATCATCGAGTTCCAGGAATCGCTCAACGCCATCATTGAGGACATCCAGCTTCTTACCGGGCGCGTCACCGCGGAAGAGGACTCCGACGAGGAGACCTACACCGTGGACAGCTACGCCCTGGACATCGTCTACAACAACATCAAATCCATCGTCTCCTCGGCGGCCCAAGGGTTCAAGACCTGGAGCGAAGACGGAGGCGGCGACTACTACACCGCCCTGTCTCAAATCGGCTTCAGCACCGACACGGATGAGGACTCGGACACCTACGGCCAGCTTCTCCTGGACGAGGACGACCTGGAGGAAGCCCTGGACAAGGACGCCGCGGCCGTGGCCTCCCTGTTCTCGGCCCGCGCCCAGGGCGAATCGGACAGCGAAGGGTTGCAGGTCATTTCGGTCATCGACGGCGTTACCGGAGCCGGGGAGCACGCCGTGGAGTACACGATCTCCGGCGGCGAACTGGTTTCGGCCCGGGTGGACGGGAAAGACGCAGCCGTGGACGGCTGGACCATTCTCGCCTCCGACGGAGACGCGAAAGGCCTGTACCTGTCCGTGACCGCTAACGCGGACGGCGATTACCAAGGCTCGTGCCGGGTCAAGCAGGGCAAGATAGGAGAGCTGTCCGACTCGCTCGACGGCGTGACCAACGCGGAAACCGGTTCCCTGACCATCCTTATCGAGCATTACGAGGAGAACGTCACCAGCCTGGACAACCAGATATACAACGAAAACAAACGGCTGGATGCACTGGAAACCTCGCTGCAACGGAAATACGCGGCCCTGGATTCACTGCTCGCCACCTACGAGGCCCAAGGCACCACCCTGACCTCCCTGCTGGAATCCCTGTAGGCCGCTCGTTTCATCGTCAATGTCCGTGGCGCCGCGCCCCGTAGTGTTCCCGAACACGCTCTGACCCCGCCGGAGTGTGAGAATCAGGGCAAAATCCGCCGACTTGCCCGCACGCCCCGTCCGGATTAAGAGATGCCTGGAAGGGAAGCCGCGCTACGCACGGAGGCGGATATGAGTTCGGATAGCCAAGAATACGTTATACATGAATACCGGCGGGGCTTCTCCCGCAAGACCGTCAGTTCCATCCGGGAAGTGCCGTTGACCATCTTCCTCAACGGACGCGAGGTGGTCACGCTGCTGTGCACGGCCAAGTATCCAGAATACCTTGCGGTGGGCTTTCTCAAGTCCGACGCCTTCATCTCCAGCCCGGCCCAGATCACGGACCTGACCATCCGCGACGAGGGCGACCGGCTGACGGCCGAGGTGGAGACCTGCCACGATCCGTGGAAGGACCGGGTCATGGAGCGGTCCATCACCTCAGGCTGCGGCAAAGGCACGAACTTCGGACGCAATGTGGCGACCATCTCCAAACGCACCGTGGGCGGCGACGTGCGCGTCAGCCCGGAACAGATTCTCACTCTGGCGAAAGAGCTGCACGAACGGTCCACGCTGTACAAAACCACGCGCGGCTGCCACAACTCCTCCCTCTGCACCCCTGAGGAAATCCTGCTCTTCCGCGAGGACATAGGACGCCACAACGCCATCGACATGCTGTGCGGCCAATGCTTCCTGGACGACGTGGCCGTGGACGACAAGATGATCGTGACCACGGGCCGGGTGGCTTCGGAAATCCTGCTCAAAGTGGTCCGCATCGGCGTCCCGGTCCTGGCGTCAACGGCCGTGGCCACCAGCTTCTCCGTCGAGCTGGCCAGGAAAACCGGCATCACCCTCATCGGGAACATCCGCGACGACAGCTTCTGGGTCTACAACGACAACGGGAGAATCATCGGCTTTTGACCACCGGCCCCCGCGCCCGGTACGCCGAAATATCCCTTTGCAGGAAGTTCGTACTCATGATAGCGCTGACGGGTAGCGCCTCGCGCACCCGCTGAAGACGGATGCGCCCGTCCCGCGCGACAAGCTGAAAACCGAATGCGAGCCGGACCGTTGCCGATCAAAATCCGCCATATGTCACGACTGATCGTCTTCCTGCTGCTGGCCTTGTGCCTGGCGCAGACGGACGGCGGACGTTTCCTCGACGACGGGCAGGAGTTGAGCCGCGACACCGGCTTTATCCTTTCCGCGCCCGGTCATGCCGGAGCGACGACATGCGGCGTCGAGCCCCTCCATCGCACGAGTCCCGAATTTCTTGAACAGGGGCATGTGCTCGCCTTAAGTCCCGACAGGCTGGCCGCCGACTTCGTCAGGGCGGCCGCGTTCCTGTCCGGGGCCACAGCAAGCCGCCCAGCCCTCCATTGCGCGCACAGGTCGATCGCGACCCGGGCGCCTCCGTTCTTCCCCGTCGCGTCATAGATTCGACCAATGCCGCCGGGACCCTCGCCGTCCCAGGCGAAATTGCCACTCGTTGGAACAACGGAGGTTCTCTTACCCTATGGTTGATCCCAAGTTTCCCGACATGGAAAATTCGTCTTCGCAGAAACCTGAAATCGATTATTCACCCAAGGAATACTCACTCAGGAAGCTGCTCCTGATCGGGCTGATCTTCGCTGCCGGCGCAGCGATCTTCATCTTGCCGATCGTGCTCTGTGAATCATAACCGACAACGACACCCATGAAGGCCCTTTGGCGGCCTCGCCGCCAAAGGGCCCCGTATCCGAAAGTCCCGCCCGCGCGTCACCACCCGCAAAGGGAAGCCGCCCGCGCCGATTACATGCGCGCGGAAGCCTCTTCCCGACGAGCATCTCAGATTTTTTTCGTCTCTGTAACTAACCAGCTTTATTGATCCATCCTATTCATATTATGTCAATTTAGACACAATTGCATACATTAATAATATATTATTACAATATGATACCATGCATTAGTGTAAAACCTTGAGGAAGTGCAAAACCTTTGGCATGATGACATCCACCTCAATACTGTTTTCCCAGATCGGAAAACACTCTGGAGAACCACATGGAACGCAACATGGCCCAAGAGACGCGCAGACTGGATCGCAAGCTGGCGCAGCTTAGAAAGAAATCCTATATATCGTCAGAGCTTATCGACCTGCTCGACGAAGTGTCGCACCTACAGTTGGCCGCCCTGCCCGAAGCGGAAGTGCGGTTGCCGCCCGATGAGCAACTCGCCGCGCCCGAAGCCGTGCTTCAGGGCGTCTCCCTGGTCAACCGCGAGAATTTTCCTTTTGACGCGGCCCAGGCCGAACGGCTGCTCGGCGAGCTGATCCGCATTGTCAGCAAGATCGACGGCCCCCTGGGCGACGGCGCAGGAATCGCGGCCAAGGCCCTGGAGTCCGGTGAACTCACCCCGGCCGAGCTGTTCCGGCGTTTTCTGGACGACGACACAGCCTTCTTCGGCAAATGGGCCGAACGGATGCCGGGCGCTCCCAGGACGTTGCCGTTCCTGGTGCAGGCCGCCATGGGACCGTCCATGGAGGCCGCCGCCGGAATGCTCGCCGCAAAGCTCCCCGACATGAAGATTTCGCCGGTCGGCACCTGCCCCGTGTGCGGAGCCATGCCGCTCATCTCCTCCCTGGAGCAAAAAGAGGGCTTCCGGCACGCCACCTGCTCGTTCTGCCGCCATCACTACCGGATCAAGCGCATCGCCTGCCCGGTCTGCGGCGAGGACGACCACAAGAAGCTGACCTTCTTCACCGTGGACGAAGAGCCCGGGTTCCGGGTAGACGTCTGCGAGACATGCAAGACATACGTCAAGACCATCGATTTCCGGAACCTGGACCGCGTCGCGCTCCCGGTCCTGGACGACCTGGATTCCCTGGCCCTCGACTACGTCGCCGCCAACCAGGGATATCGGCGGGCCACACTGTCCGCCTGGGGGTTCTAACATCCGGAGGGTGCCATGCCCGGTTCACAGCGGGACGCCATGCTGAAGACTTCGCACATCGTGCCGACCATCTCGACGGATGACGGCGCGGCCTTCGAGACGCTGCTGCACGACGAGGACAAGGCCAGGGACTACCTGCTGGACCTGGCCTGGCCCACCGGCGACCCTTTCTGTCCGCGCTGCGGGCATCGCAAGGTCTACACGCTGTCCGGCGAGCGGTTGCGCTGCGCGGCCTGCAAGTACACCTTCCAGCCCTTCTCCGGCCGGTGGCTCAACAACGGGGCCCTGAGCCCGAGCGAGTGGCTGCGCCTCATCGTGCAGTTCGTCGAGGAACGCTCGGTCCACCAGATGAAGGAGGAGCTGGGGCTGTCCTACAACACGGTCTACAAAGCCCTGACCGCCATCCGCTTCGCCATCCTGGCCAACGCCCTGGACGCCCGGCAGCTCATCAGCCCGGCCACGGGCCTGGACTCCTATCTCAAGGGCAACAGGCTGACCGGCGGCCCGCGCGAAATGCACATGGACACCATCCCGGTCTACGGCATCCTGCGCCGCGACGGCCTGGTCTTCATCGACCTGGTGCCCGGCTTCCAGGCCGAGACCCTGTTCCACTTCCACATGAACTTCCACCTGAAGCTCATCCGTTCGGGCAACCTGGTCTACACAGACCGCTACAAGGAATACGACGCCCTCATGTTCTGCGGCAACGACTCCCTGCCCTACGAGATCATCCGCCGCTACGACGAGCCGCCGCACATCGACGCGGTCCACGACGAATTCTGGGAGTACGCCCAGTCGCGCATCAAGAAATTCCGGGGCATCTCCTGCCAGCGGTTCCCCCTGTACATGAAGGAGCTGGAGTTCCGTTTCAACAATCGAAACAACCCGCTGTGCGAGATACTGGCCTCCTACCTCTGCGCACTGGTGCCGAACACGGACTAACTCGTCCGAAACACCCCGCCATGATAGTGAAAAGCCCGATTCCACGCCATGGGAACCGGGCTTTTTCGCATCCTCCGCAGCCTTTCGGCGAAGGCATCCCGCCTGGTGTCAAACCGTGGGGCGGAAATCAACTTATGTCAAATCCGACATAAAGCGGACCCAGGAATGGCGTCATCCTGTTAAATAGAGCACATTTTTCCCTGTGTAAGACCCACCGCAAGACGGCTTTCTTTGCCCGCTCCCCATCTATGGATCATAAGAGGAATAATAGAAAAGATGGGAGAGGTACGCGTATGCGCTTGATCAATCAACACCCACAGGCTTCGACCGCGGCAACCGCCCTGCCCTTCGCCGGGCTGGGATTCGTCTCAGCCGAGGTCCGTCAGGCGGCCAAAAGCATGACCCCGGTGGTTCACCGCATCTGCGGCGACCCCGTGTTCATCCCGGCCGACTACGGTCACGCCGCCCAACCCGGGGGGTACAAGCTGCTCGTGGCGCTCGGCCGCGAGATCCGCGGGCGCTGACCCGCATTCAACACAGGAGGTAGAATGCACACCAATCGTAGAAACTTTCTGAAGCTCTCCGCAGTCGCGGCCACGGCCACGGCGTTCGGCGGGCTCGGATTCGGCTGCAAGGCCACGGCGGCGACGCTGCCTGACCATGTGTCGGCCATGAATCCGAAATGGAGCAAACAGACCACGTCCGTTTGCTGCTACTGCGCAGTGGGTTGCGGCCTGGTCGTGAACACGTCCCTCAAGGACATGCGGGCCATCAACGTCGAGGGCGACCCCGACCATCCGATCAACGAAGGCGCCCTGTGCGCCAAGGGCGCGTCCATCTGGCAATTGGCCGAGAACGACCGCCGCCCCGACTCCGTCCTCTACAGGGCTCCCTACGCCAAGGAATTCAAGAAGGTCTCCCTGTCCTGGGCGCTGGAAACCATCGCCAAAAGGATCAAGGATTCCCGCGACAAGACCTGGACCGAGAAAAACGCCAAGGGCCAGGTGGTCAACCGCTGCGACGGCATAGCCTCCGTGGGCTCCGCCGCACTGGATAACGAGGAGTGCTGGGCTTACCAGACGATGCTCCGCAGCCTTGGCCTGGTGTATGTGGAACACCAGGCGCGTATCTGACACAGCGCGACTGTTGCGGCTCTGGCAGAGTCGTTCGGACGCGGCGCGATGACCAACCACTGGATCGACATCCAGAACTCCACCTGTATTCTCATCATGGGCAGCAACGCTGCCGAAAACCATCCCATTTCCTTCAAATGGGTGACCAAGGCGCAGGAAAAGGGCGCGACCCTGATCCACGTCGACCCCCGCTTCACCAGGACCTCGGCCAAGGCCGACTTCTACGCGGGCATCCGCTCCGGCGCGGATATCGCCGTGCTTGGCGGCATGATCAAGTACATCCTGGACAACGACCTGATCTTCCGGGATTACGTGGTCAACTATACGAACGCCTCCTTCATCGTCGGCGACAAGTACAAGTTCGAGGACGGCATGTTCTCGGGCTACGACAAGTCCACCCGTTCCTATGACAAGTCCTCCTGGGCTTTCGCCATGGACGCGGAAGGCAATCCGAAGAAGGACCCGACCCTCGCCGATCCCAACTGCGTGTACCAGCTCCTGAAGAAGCACTACGCGCGCTACGATCTCGACAAGGTCGTCTCCATCTCGGGCATGAAGAAGGAAAACCTGGTCAAGCTGTACGAGACCTACGCGGCCACAGGCAAGGCCGACCAGGCCGGAACCATCATGTACGCCATGGGCTGGACCCAGCATACCGTGGGCGTGCAGAACATCCGCGCCATGGCCATGATCCAGCTCCTGCTGGGCAACATCGGCATAGCCGGCGGCGGCGTCAACGCCCTGCGCGGCGAGTCCAACGTCCAGGGGTCCACGGACCACTGTCTGCTGTACCACATCCTTCCGGGCTACCTGAGCACCCCCAAGGCGTCCCAGCCCACCCTGGAAGTGTACAACAAGGCGAACACCCCGGTTTCCAACGATCCCAAGTCCGCCAACTGGTGGGGCAACTTCCCCAAATACTCGGCGTCGCTCCTCAAGGCCATGTGGCAGGACGACACCCCCGAGGACGCCTACCAGTTCCTGCCCAGGCTCGATTCCGGCTCGGCCATGGAATATTCCTGGCTGACCCTGTTCGACAAGATGGAGAAAGGCCAGTTCAAGGGCCTGCTCGCATGGGGCATGAACCCTGCCTGCTCCGGCGCGAACGCCGAAAAGAACCGGCGCGCCATGGGCAACCTCGACTGGCTGGTCAACGTGAACATCTTCCCCAACGAGACAGGCTGGTTCTGGGAAGGACCGGGCATGGACCCGACCAAGGTCAAGACCGAGGTCTTCTTCCTGCCCTGCGCCGTGTCCATCGAAAAGGAAGGCTCCATCACCAACTCCGGCCGCTGGATGCAGTGGCGCTACAAGGGACCGGACGCCCCCAACGGCCTGAAGCCGGACGGCGACCTCATGTACGAGCTGATGGCGGAAATCCGTCACCTGTACGAGAAGGAAGGCGGCGTCTACCCCGCGCCCATCACCCGTCTGACCTGGGACGCCATCGCCACCAAGGGCGTATTCGACCCCCACAAGACGGCCAAACTGATAAACGGCCACTTCACCCGTGACGTGGACATCAAGGGCAAGATCTACAAGAAGGGCGAACAGGTTCCCAGCTTCGCCTTCCTGCAGGCCGACGGCTCCACCTGCTCGGGCAACTGGCTGTACTGCCACTCCTACACGGACAAGGGCAACATGGCCGCCCGGCGCGACCTGACCCAGACTCCGGAACAAGCCAACATCGGCCTGTACCCGAACTTCTCCTGGTGCTGGCCCGTCAACCGCCGCGTGCTGTACAACCGCGCCTCGGTCGACCTCAACGGCAAGCCCTGGAACCCGGAAAAGGCGGTCATCGCCTGGAACGGCGAGAAGTGGGTGGGCGACGTGCCCGACGGCGGCTGGGCCCCCGGCTCCAAGTACGCCTTCATCATGCGCAAGCACGGCTTCGGACAGCTCTTCGGTCCCGGCCGGGCCGACGGTCCGTTCCCGGAATACTACGAGCCGCTTGAATGTCCGGTGAAGTCGCATCCGTTCTCCAGCACCCTGCACAACCCCACGGCGCTCACCTTCGACACCGAGGAAAAGGCCGTGTGCGATCCCAGGTATCCCCTGATCGGCACCACCTATCGTGTCACCGAGCACTGGCAGACCGGCGTCATGACCCGCAACCAGCCCTGGCTGGTCGAGGCCGAGCCGCAGGTCTTCGTGGAGATGAGCCCCGAACTGGCGGAACTCCGCGGCATCAAGAACGGCGAGAAGGTCACGGTCGATTCCCTGCGCGGCTCCATCTGGGCCAAGGCGATCGTCACCAGCCGACTCAAGCCGTTCATGGTCCAGGGCACCATCGTCCACCAGGTGGGCCTGCCCTGGCACTTCGGCTGGACCTGGCCCAAGGATGGCGGCGACTCCGCCAACCTGCTGACCCCGTCCGTAGGCGACCCGAACACGGGCATCCCCGAAACCAAGGCCTTCATGGTCAACGTCCGCAAGGCGTAAAGGAGGAATGACATGAGTAAAACATTCTTCGTCGACCTGACCAAGTGTACGGCCTGCCGTGGTTGCCAGGTTGCCTGCAAGCAATGGAAAAAACTGCCCGCCGAACAGACCGAGAACTGGGGCTCCCATCAGAACCCCAAGGACCTGTCCGGCACGACCCTCAAACTGGTCCGCTTCGAGGAAGTGGAGACCGCCGACGGAATGCAGTGGCTGTTCTTCCCGGAACAGTGCCGCCATTGCGTCGAGCCGCCCTGCCTGGATGCCATGACCATTCCCGGTTCCATCATCCATGACCAGGAGACCGGCGCCGTCGTCTACACCGAGCTGACCGCCCAGGAACCCGACAAGGACGCCTTCTCCATGGCCTGTCCGTACAACATTCCCCGCGTCAACGAGGAAACCGGCCAGGTGGTCAAGTGCGACATGTGCGTGGACCGCGTCAAGGCGGGTATGCTGCCCGCCTGCGTCCAGACCTGCCCCACCGGCGCCATGAACTTCGGCGACCGGGACGAGATGCTGGCTCTGGCCGAGGAGCGGCTGGCCGCCGTCGCCGGGAAATATCCCGACGCGGAGCTGGTGGACGCGGAATACGTGCGGGTGATCTACCTGGTGCAGACCGATCCGGACAGCTACTACGAGTCCCTGTCCGCGGACGCCTCCGGCGTTCGCCGCGGCCCCCTGTCCAGGAAGCAGTTCCTGGCGAAACTGGGCCGCCCGGTCAAGCGCATGACCTCATAACGAACCACTCCCCCGGCGCGGGTCCCTCCCCCCGCGCCGGGGATTTCCCACTCGCACGCATCATGCGGGAACACCTCCGTAAGCCACACCGTCCGGCCGCAAGGCTTGGGGCAAGCGGAGTTTTTCGTGACCCCGGCAGCCCGCGCTGCCGGGGTCTTTTTCCCCGCATATCGGGGCAACGGACGATGTTGCTTCGTGGGGAAATGGGTGTTTCTTGTGTTTTTCCCCACGAAAAGATAACGGGAAATAGCGACGTTGTGCCGCCACCAGAACATGGAGCCGAACCGTGCGAAACGCCACCCTCATCTGTATCCTCATCTTCCTCGCGCTCGCCCTTGCCGGGTGCGATCCGTCCGAGGACACCGCAGCGGTGGACGCCGGGACGCCGGGGGTGTCCGACACCGAGATAGTTCTCGGCTCCTCCCTGACCCTGTCGGGCCACGCGGGATACCTCGGCACCCAGACCCTTCAGGGAGCCCGGGCGTATATCCGCTACGTCAACGAACGGGGCGGGGTCCACGGCCGCAAGATCGTGGTCGAGGTCATGGATGATTCCTACGATCCGCCCCAATGCCTGGCCAATACCCAACACTTCATCGTCGACAAGCAGGTCTTCGCCCTGTTCTGCTACGTGGGCACCCCCACCACCATCAAGGCCCTGCCTCTTGTGGAGGACGCGCGCATCCCGCTCATCGGCATGTTCACCGGCGCCAACGCACTCAGGCAGCCGCCCAGCCGCTACGTCATCAATATCCGGGCTTCCTACTACCAGGAAACCATGGCCGCGGTCCGGCACATGGTGAAGGACCTCGGCCTGACCAGGATCGCCGTCTTCTACCAGTACGACGCCTACGGATTCGACGGCCTCATCGGCACGGAACTCGCGCTCAAGCAGTTCGGCATGGAGCCCGTTGCACGCGGCTCCTACATTCGGGGCACCCTGGACGTCCAGGACGGCCTGGACCGCATTCGCAAATCCAAAGCCGAAGCCGTGGTCATGATCGGCACATACGGGGCCTGCGCCCGGTTCATCAACCTGTCGGTCGAAGAGGGCTACAACCCTCTCTTCTACACGGTCTCCTTCGTCGGCGCGGAAGAGCTCGCCTGGCGCGTGGGCAGGGCCTCCCCGGCGCACGTATTCATGTCCCAGGTGGTCCCGCCGCCCGTGGAGTCCGACGACCCGGCCGACTCGGCGGGGAACTACGTCAAGCTCCTCAAGCGCTACTATCCGGAAGACACCCCGAGCTTCGTGGGCCTCGAAGGTTTTCTCAACGCGGAAATCCTGGTCGAAGGTCTTCGCCGGGCAGGCCGCGACCTGACGCGCGAAGGGTTCATCCAGGCCATCGAGTCCATCAAGGATTTCAAGCTCGGCCCGGGACTGACCATCACCTACGGCCCGCATGACCGCCAGGGACTGGACGCCATCCACTTCACCAAGCTGAGCGACGGACGGTTCCTGCCCTTCACTGACTGGGCAGGGTTCAAAAAAGGAATGGAGGCGCAGCGATGACCGCCGGGGAACGCCGATTTTCCCGTCTCGCCCGCATCGGCCTGCGCGAGAAGCTGCTTATCTCCATGCTGGCGGCCGTTCTCTTCATTTCCGTGGCCATCGCCCTGATTTCTCGCTACATCCTGGTATCCTCCCTGACCAACGAACTGGAAATGCGCGGCTTCGCCATCGCCCACTCCGTGGCCGAACGCGGCGGCTCGTACATCCTGGACAACGACGTTCCCAAACTGCTGGCGCTCATTTTCGACGAGGCCAGACTGCGGCAGCGCAAGGACCTGGTTACATACATTTTCATCGAGGATCAGGCGGGCAACATCCTCGCCCATACCCTGACCCATCCCCTGCCCGACAACCTGCGCGCCAATACCCTGTCGCCCGGCAAGAACGACTCCATCAAGCTCATGGAGCTGGGGCACCAGGAGGTCTACGACCTGGCCGCGGCCATCCACGAAGGATTGTACCGCATCGGGACGGTCCATGTCGGCCTGAACAAGCGGCACATCGACACCCTGGTCGGCAAGCTGCGCGTGGCCTTCCTCGGCTTCATCTCGGCCGTGGTCATCATTTCCATCATCCTGTCGAGCTGGCTCTCCAAGCGGATCACCAAACCCGTATCCGACCTGACCCGCCTGTCGGACGAGATCAGCCGAGGCAACTTCGACATCCCGCTCAAGCTCGGCTCGGGCGAGGACTGGAACTCGGCCGAATGCCCTGCCTTTTCCAATACGGACCTTCCCTGCTGGCACTTCGACCAGTCCCGCAGCGGCCAGACGCCGGCCGAGACCCATCGCAAGTGCGCGGACTGCGCGTTCTACCGCAAGCATGAAGGCGACGAGGTCATCCAGCTCGGCGACTCCTTCCGCAACATGGTCTGGTCCATCAAGCTCTACCGGCGCCGCCTGCGCGAATCCGAGGAAAAATACCGCTCGCTGTTCGACTCGGGGCCGGACCCCATCTTCGTGGTGGACTGCGCCACAAGCCGCATCAGGGACGCCAACCCACGAGCCACCGAACTCTATGGCTATCCCATGGACGAGCTCATCGGCCTGGACTTCCTGCAACTGGGACCGGAGCACAACACCGTCTGCCTGGACTACTTCGCCGAAATCGGCGGCGGCTGCGTCTACTATCCCAAGCGGCTGCACTACAAGAACGGCGGCGAGCCCTTCTTCGTGAACATGCACGCCTGCCCCATCTCCTACCGGGGCAAGCAGGCCATCATCATCGCGGTCACGGACATCACCGAACTCATCGAGAAGGACGCCCAGCTCATCCAGGCGGGCAAGATGAAGTCCCTGGGCGAGATGTCGGCGGGCATGGCCCATGAGATCAACCAGCCCCTCAACGCCATCAAGGTCGGCAGCGAATTCCTGTCCATGATGCAGGAGGAGGACCTGGAGATACCCAAGGAGCACTTCAAGGAAGTGGTCAACGAAATCTCGGCGCAGGTCGACCGCGCCGCGGAAATCATCGACACCCTGCGCTCCTTCGGCCGCAAGTCCGATCTCATGGAGGAGTCCGTGAATCTGAACCAGCCGATCCGGGCGGTCCTGTCCATGATCCGGCGGCAGTTCGAGCTGGACAACATCCGCTTCGAGCTGGAACTGGACGAAGGGCTTCGGCCCGTGCAGGCGCACTCCAACCGGCTGCAACAGGTCATCTTCAACCTGGTGACCAACGCCCGCGACGCCATCAACGACATTTCCAACGGCGAAGGCGGCGACAGGCGAATCATCATCCGCACCGGCAACGAGGCGCAGCGGGTCTACGCCGAGGTGGAGGACACCGGCGGCGGCATCGACGAAAAGGACCAGCAAAGAATATTCGAGCCGTTCTTCACGACCAAGGAGGCCGGGCAGGGCATGGGCCTGGGCCTGGCCATCACCTACGGCATCATCAAGGATTACGGCGGAGAAATCCGCATAAACAGCACCAAAGGACAAGGCACGGTCTTCCGTATGGAGTTCCCTGCCGCCGGCACCCGAGGAGAGTCCAAGGCATGAGCAGCAAAGTACTTGTCATAGACGATGAAAGGCCCACACTGAAGATGTTCTCCCTCTTGCTCTCCGCCTACGGGTACGAGGTACTGACCGCCGAAAACGGCCGGGAGGGCGTCGAGACCTTCAAGAGGGAAACGCCTGAGCTGGTGCTGACGGACATCAAGATGCCCGTCATGGACGGCATCGAGGCCCTGCGCGCCATCAAGGAAATCAGCCCCGGCACCGAGGTCATCGTCATCACCGGCCACGGCGACATGGACCTGGCCATCCAGGCCCTGAACCTCGACGCCACGGATTTCATCAACAAGCCGCTCAAGCGCGAATCCCTTGAGAAGGCCCTGACCCGCGCCCGGGAACGAATGACCATCGCCCGCAACGAAGAGGGGCAGGTCGTGCTCAAGCAGGAGGATAAGTCGGCCGTCATCGGGGTGCGCGGAAACGTCTCGGCCATCACCATGCCCAGGCTGACCGAAGCCTTCGAACAGGCTGCGGCCATGGGCAAGGAGGCGGTGCTCATAGATTTCGAGAAAAACGCCTCCATCAACGGCGCGGGAATCACCGGCCTGACCTCGCTGTTGCGGGAATACGCAGGCTCGGGCGGACGTGTCTACCTGACCGGATTGTCCAGCAATTTCCGGTCCGTGTTCGAAACCCTGGGCATAACCCGGTTCGCCGAGATCATCGACCGCGACAATGCCCCGCTGCCCTGGGACTAGGCGCTACCTGGCGAGCTTTTCCAGTTCGCCGATCATGACGCCCAAGTCGGGCCGCGAATTGATGTCGTGGACGTCGATGTAGCGGATGACCCCCGCCTTGTCGATGATGATGACGGCCCGCTCGGCCGTGCCGTCTCCCCGCAGGACGCCGAAGGTGTCGGCCACTTTGCCGTGGGGCCAGAAATCGGACAGCACAGGGAAGTTCAGCCCGTGCATGGCCTTGGCCCACTCGGCCTGGGTCGGGGTGTTGTCGACGCTGATGCCGACGAGTTCGGCGTCCAGGGCGCGGATCATGTCCAGGGCCAGGTTGTAGCCGGGCCACTGGTCGGAGCAGACCGGCGTCCAGGCCGCCGGGACAAAGGACAGGACCACGTTCTTCTTCCCCCGGTAATCGCTTAACGAGACCGTGCCTCCTTTGATCTCCGGGAGGGTGAAATCGGGGGCGGGGTCGCCTACCTTGACCTTGAGCGTCGAATCCGTGGGCTTGAGATGTCCCACAGGATAGGGAACGATATCGTCGGCATACGCCGCGACCGTCATCAGACAGCAAACCGCGAGTGCGGCGAGCAGCGTCCGTCTCATGGTTTATCTCCTATTTTCCCATCGTATCCAGCACATTCTTCAAAAACACGCCCTTGTCCTTGATCTCTCCTTCGTGGAAGATGAGGACGGTCCGCTTTCCTTCGCGCAGGTCCACCAGGTAGTAGGCCGGGGTCCCGACGTTGTCCAACGCCTTGTGGGCCACATAGTCCGGGTCCTCGAAGAGCGGGAACTGGATGTCGAACTTCTTGCGGTAGAAGGCCACCTCGAAGGGGGTGTTGCCTGCGGCGATGCCGACAAAACGGACACGGGCCGCCTTGTCCGACGCCTGAACCCGGGCGAACATGTCGTTCACGCCCGGCGCGTCATGCTGGCAAATGGGACAATACATACTGAGCACCTCGACAAACGCGAAGTCCGCGCCGATGTCCGATATCTTGATATCGCCTTCGGAAACGCCCAGATATTCACGATGCTCCGGACTGGTCTTGCCCATGAGCGCGAGGTTGGGGAAGATATCCGCGGCCGACGCGGCCGGGACCAGGGCCGCAGCCAGGAAGAGGCAGGCGGTCAGGATAAAAATATGTTTTTTCATGCCGATATCCTTATCGCTTATGGTTTTCGGTTCTTACCTTCCATAATAACCGGAAAAACGAAGAAACGGCAACGGCCCGTTTCTCTCTCCCGCTTCAGCACCTTGCCAACCCCATGCGAACGACGTATCGTCCGTTGTGACTGGAAAATTCCAAATCAAAGGACATGCCATGGAACGCAAATCATCCGCTCACTCCATATTGACCGGCCTCGTCCTGGCCGTCGGTTTCATCCTCGGCTGCTGGGTTCTTGCCGGGGCCCTGGTCGACTTCAAATCCATGGACCGCTATGTTTCGGTCAAGGGGCTCGCCGAACGCGAGGTGCCCGCCGATCTGGCCATGTGGCCCATCAGTTTCAGCGCGGGCGCCGACACTTTGCCCGCACTCAACAGCGCCTTGGCCGTCTCCGGAACCGCCGTCATGGAATTCCTCAAGGAGCAGGGGCTGGGCGAAGCCGATATCATGACCTCCGCCCCCCGCGTCCAGGAGAACCAATACAACTCGCCCGGCCAGCGACCTGTGAGCAGATACTCGGCGCAGTCCGTCATCACGGTGCGTTCCGGCGATATCGCCACGGTCAAAAAGGCCATGTCCGCCGCCGGCGAACTGGTCTCCCGAGGCGTGCTGCTCGTCCGCAACTACGAATTCCAGCCCACCTTCGCCTTCACCGGCCTCAACGACATCAAGCCGGACATGATCGCCGAAGCCACGCGCAACGCGCGCAGCGCGGCCAAGCAGTTCGCCGAGGACTCCGGCTCACGGGTGGGGGGAATCCGCCGCGCCTCGCAGGGCTACTTCAGCCTCCAGGACCGCGACCAGTACACTCCCGAAATCAAGAAAGTCCGGGTCGTCACCAGCGTCGACTATTTCCTTGAAGACTAGTCGGGGGCCATGTTCAGGACGACTCAATGCAGGCCACTCCGTGTCGGAGTGGCCTTTTTGCTTAGCCGTCCTCACTTTCTCCCGTTACAATTGCGAAACTTCGCTGCCCCCGTCCTTGCCGGACTTGCAAAATGCTGTAGCGACAAAGGACTCCGTTTTCACAACTCCAATCAGGGACGGTTCATGAAGAAGCTCAGCATCCCCGGGCTCGCCCGAACGGCGTTTACCGTCCTGGCTTGCCTTCTGTTCCTGCCATGGCAAGCCCCGGCGTCGCCCCTGGTCATGGGACTGGCTTCCACGGATTCCAGGGAATCTCTGCTCAAGGACTGGCAGCCCATACTCGACGACCTTTCCACAGCTCTGAACCGCCAAGTGGAGGCCATGATTCTGGACGACTACGCAGGGGTCATCTGGTACATGGCCACGGGCCGCGCCCAGATCGCCTGGTTGGGCAACAAGGCGGCCATCGAGGCCGTTGACCGCGCCGGAGCCGAAGTCCTGGTCCAGACCCGAAACAAGTACGGGCCAGGCTACCGCGCCCATCTCATCACCCGCCGGGAGGCCCCCTGGACCTGTGAGGAGGACGTTCTTGCGCATTCCGCAGAAATAGAGTTCGGCATCGGCGATCCCAACTCCACATCCGGCTACACGGTTCCGAGCTACTATCTGTTCGCCGCCGAGGGCATTGACCCGAACAAGGCGTTCAAACGGCTGGTCCACCACAATCACGAGGAGAATTTCCTGGCCGTGGCATCCGGGGAGCTGGACGTGGCCACCAGCAACAGCCAGGCCCTGTCCCGGTTCAAAACGAGGTTCCCGGCACGGTACCAGCGCATCAAGATCATCTGGACCTCGCCGCTCATTCCCTCCGACCCGATCCTGGTCCGCTCGGACCTTGATCCGGCCCTCAAGGCGGACATCCGCGCTTTCTTCCTGGGCTACGCCAAACCCGGCCCCGGCAAAAGCGAAGCGGACGTGCGACGCGAAACGGCCAATCTGGCCGCCCGGAGCTGGACCGGCTTTCAGGGATCGGACAACTCCCAACTGGAGCCTGTCCGTAAACTGGAATTTTATAAGCGGCGTCTTCAGTTGGAACGCGACGAGAGTCTTTCCGAGACAGAGAAGCTTGACCGCCTGCAAAAGATCGACGCCGCCATCACGGGCCTGGACGAGGAATAGGCCCATGACACGCCGCCGTCTGAATCTGTCTCCGCTCGGCCCTCCCGAAGCCTTCCCCGTTTCTCTGGGCGTGAAAATCCTGCTGCCGGTGCTGCTGGTCTTCCTCGCCACCAGCATCATCCTCTTCTCCTTCTACACGGCCCGCATCAAGATGCAGGGCACAACCGCTCTCATGAACCAGCTCGAAGTCTTCACGGCCAGCAAGGCCGCCGAGCTGAGCGGCCCGGTATGGAATTTCCAGGAAGACGTGCTGGAAACCCTGATGCGCAGCTACCTGGACAACCACGACCTCCACCGCATCATTCTCTTTGACGCCAAAGGGCGGGAACTCTTCCGGGAAGGCGAAGGGGACGATCACCCGGAACACTCCCTTCTGACGGCCGTGAAACCGCTGACCCGGAATGTGGGTGGAGAACTCCTGACCATCGGCAATCTGGAGGTTCAATACCATACCGACCAACTCGCTGCCGATCTCAGGCAGCGCGGCTACGACGACCTCATACCGGCGGGAGTGCTCCTGGCGGTCGTCATGACCGCCACATGGCTGGTCCTCCATTTTATCGTGGGCCGCCCCCTGCACCGGCTCAAGATATCCCTCAGGGAGAACGCCCGCAACGAAGAGCGCAGGCCCCTGGTCTGGGAGAGTCGCGACGAACTCGGCGAAGTGGTCGCCGAATACAACGCCCTGCTCGGGGAGGTGGCGTTGCAGACCGGGATGCTCAAGCGCAACAACGAAATGCTCCAAGGCCAGATAGCCCAGCGCAAGAACGCCGAGCGTCTGCTGGCCCGAGCCCACGACGAACTGGAACAGATAGTGGCCGTCAGGACCATGGAGCTGCGGGAGGCCAACCGGGAACTCGTCCGCCTGGACAACCAGCGCTCAGCCTTCCTGTCCTCGGCGTCCCACGAGCTGCGTACGCCGCTGGCGGCAGTGCTCGGGTTCTCGAAGCTGGTGAACAAGGCGTTTTCCAAGTACTTCGCCCCCCATGCCGAGGAACTGCGCATGAAGGACAAGAGCGACCTCATCCTGGCCAACCTGGAAGTCATCGCCGTCGAAGGCGACCGGCTGACAAGACTCATAAACGACCTGCTCGACATCAATAAGATCGAGGCGGGACAGATGGAATGGCGCGACACGCTGCTCAACGTTGCCGACGAAATCAAACGGGCGGCCAGGACCATGCAGCCGCAGTTCGAAAACAACGGATCGGTGCGCTTTGAAACGGAAATCCCGGGCACGCTGCCGCCCCTGCCTTTCGACCCGGACCGAATGCAGCAATTGCTCCTCAACCTGTTGTCAAACGCATACAAGCACACCGCGTCCGGCGAAATACGGATCGCGGCCGAGGCCTCGCCGAACAAGATCCGGATAGAGGTCCGTGACACGGGCCAAGGCATCCCGGCCGACGAACTGGAACTCATCTTCCAGAAATTCTACCAAAGCGAATGCAGGGAACAGGGGAAGCCGCGCGGCACGGGCCTGGGCCTGCCCATTTGCAGGCACATCGTCGAGCACTACGGAGGAAGCATCTCGGCTTCGTCGGAGGTGGGCGTCGGCAGCGTCTTCACCGTCACGCTGCCTATTCCGGGCGTCTAGCCCGACATCACGGCTGCTCCGGCCAAACAGAAATGCCCGAGGCCGCGAGGCCGCACCGAGATCGGCAGCCTTCCGCGCAGCCGTGGATTTACCCCCGCCGTCATCCCCGCCGCCGCCCCGCAGGAGGCGGCAGGCAAGATGACGGACAGGGGCGGAGGGATTCGGAGCCTCGCCGCTCGGGCCTACATGGCGCCGATGTAATCGGACAGGGCCTTGATGTCGTCGGCCGACAGTTTGGTGAGCAGGCGCTCCATGGTCTTCTTCTTGCTGCCGCCATAGGTCCCGTCCACGTAACCCTTGAGCTTCATCTCGATCTCCTGGGCGGATTGTCCCTTCAGGACCGCGTCGCCGCCCGCCTTGGAGGATTCGCTTCCGTCGCGATGACACTTGGCGCAGCGCGTGCGATACAATTCGCCGCCGTCCACGGCAAAAGCGGCGGTCACGCCGAAGCAGCATATGATGGTCAAAACAGCCAATAATTTTTTCATATTGCCCTCCACAACTCGTCGTAACAGTTAAATATCCATTTCGTGCCGTCAGGATAGCCTTTTATCATTTTTTTTCAAACCTGACGAGTATGATAATCACGTGCCGTTTTTCTGGGCCGAAACCTCAACGAACTCATTTAAAAACCTCCTTAACGAGGAGGAAACGCCTTCCAACCCCGCCGCACGGCCTATTCCAGAGCCGTTTGTTCATTTTTGCTCTCCAATAACGAACCGAACTAGTCTGGAATACCCATTTAACTCTGAAAAGAATGGACTATTTTCTTGCCATGTGCTTATACATAGCTCTGTCTCAGGCCAAGAGGTTGCGGACTGTCGGAAATACCTGGAAATGTATGAACATTTACCGCCCGGCCGTCTCTTTGACCAAGGGCCACAGCTGGTATCAGCAACGGAATCGAGGGTGCACTTCGGGAAGGGATGCACTTCCGGGTCCGTGCGGCATTGTCCGCCGGACCACCTCGAATCCTTGGGCGTCGAAATCGTCATAGGCGGCGATCCCCGGGCAGATCGTTCCAGACGGGTTTCACAACCCTGCAACGGGTCATCCCATGGATTCAGTCACACCCGCCGGACTGCGCGCAGCAGACCCCGCCGGGCGTCTGCAATCCTGTGACCCCTGCCGGGATGACCCGAAGCGAACGCCGCTTGACGAACACGACCCCGCGTTGAATGAACGATCTCGCCTTCGGGCGGGATGACTATTTGCCGCTCCCGCTGGGAGCGGTGTCACAACACAAGGGGGTGCTATGGGAATAATCTCCTCTTGGGATTGGGAACCCGGCCAAAAAACGGTCGTTAAATCCCTCTCCCCTCTCGAAGGACACGAATGGCAGGAAGAGCCGTACGCCTCGCCTGACGGCGAGACCATCGCCGCCATCGTCAAGGTGGGCGACGGCGAATTCACCGTTCGAGTCAACGACTCGGTATGGGAAGCCACGTTCGAAAAGATCTGGTATCCGAAATTCTCCCCGGACGGCCGCCTGACCGCCATCTGCCAGCAGGACATGGAATGGGTCCTGGTAGCGGACGGCGAAGCCATGGGCGAGACCACCGATTACGTATGGGACACCAAGTTCAGTGAGGACGGCTCCGTCATCGCCACCATGACCAAAACCATGGAACAGTATGGCATGAGCGTCAACGGCGAGCCTTGGGAAACCCTGTACGAAAACGCCAACCAGCCCGCCTTCGCCAAAGACGGTTCGCACACCGCCGCCGTGGTTCAGGCTGAAAGCCTGGGCGCTGCCGACCTGGAAGGGTTCAAGCGCGGCGTCTACACCGTGGCCGTGGACGGCGAGGCCTGGAAGGGCCGCTACGTCAACATCTGGAACCCGGTCTTCAACGACGCAGGCGACTCCGTCGCCGCCACCTGCCGGACCACTGTCTACGCCCACACCGTCACCGTGGACGACAAGCCGTGGGACAAGAGCTACACCCAGGTTTGGGAGCCGATCTTCTGTCCCAAGGACGGCGGCGTGGCCGCTCCGGTCCGCGTGGCGGGCAAATGGGGCGTGGACAAGGACGCCAAGACCCTGTGGGAACCCCGCTATATCCAGTGTTTGCAGCTCACCTACGACGCCTCCGGCGACAAGCTGTGGGCCATCGTGGCCACCAGCTACGGTCAGTTCACCGCCTGCGTGAACAACGCCCCTTGGGACGAGACCTTCCCCACCGTGTCCGACCTGGTGATCAGCCCCAACGGCGAACGCGGCGCGATTCTGGCCTCCAATTACAACGAGGACTTCCGCATCGTGGTGGACGGCACTCCCTGGGCCGGCACCTACGACATGGCCTGGCCTGTGGTGTTCTCCCCGGATTCCAAGGCTGCCGCCGCCAAGGTGGAAAAGAACGGCAGGTTCCGGATTCTGGTCAACGGCAAGTCCTTCGAGCGCGATTTCGACGCCGTCTGGCCCCCGATCTTCAGCGAAGACGGGACCAAGGTGCTGATCCGAGCCATCGAGAACAACAGCTTCGTCCGCATCGTCGCGGAAGTGTGCAACTTCTAAGGGAGGGGAGCAGATATGACTGATTTCTACGTCTTCGTCACCGGCCCCCTCGCCTGGGTCGCCTGGGGCGTCTTCGTCCTCGGCTCCATCTACCGTCTTGTAAGCATGTATGCACTGGCCAAGGCCAAGGACGGCTCCTCTATCGCCTACATGAGCTGGTACTACGGACTTCGCTCCATCCTGATGTGGATGATTCCGTTCAAGTCCATGGGCTGGAAGTCCGACCCCCTGATGACCGTCACGACCTTCATCTTCCACCTCTGCTTCCTGCTCGTCGCCATCTTCCTGGGCGGACACGTCGTCATGTGGAACACCGCGTTCGGCATCAACCTTCCGAGCCTGCCCTCGCAGTTCGGCGACATCATCAGCTTCGTGGCCCTGGCCGGGTGCGCGGTCTTCGCGTACCGCCGCCTCGCCCTGCCGCACGTCAAAGGCGTCACCCGTTGCCAGGATTGGTTTGCCCTGGTCCTCGTGGCCCTGCCGTTCATCACCGGCGTCCTGGCCTACCATCAGGTCGGCCCGGTCCTGTTCATGACCACCCTGCACGTACTCGCCGGGGAACTGCTGATCGCCCTGATCCCGTTCACCCGCCTGAGCCACGCGCTGTTCGTCCTCTTCACCAGGGCGTACATGGGTTCCGAGTTCGGCGGCGTCCGCCATGCCAATGACTGGTAGGCCAAACCATCACAGTAACGCGAGGTACGAACAATGAGTCACATTGCTGACAGAATCATATCCGACGTCGGCCTTGAAGCAGGCGTCGCCGCGCTGACCACCGAGAAAATCGAAGAGGTGGTCAACCGGACTCTCAAAGGTGAAACCGGCGCCAAACTCCGGGCCTACAAAGAAACATGCATGAGGTGCGGCCTGTGTTCGCAGGGCTGCCACTTCTACATGTCCCACGATGCCGATCCGAGCTACTCGCCCGTGAACAAGGCTAGCAAGACCATGTACGAGCTGATGGACAAGAAGGGCAAGGTCTCGCCCCAGCGCATCTACGAAATGGCCCAGATGGCCTACACCGAGTGCAACCTCTGCAAACGGTGCGCCCACTACTGCCCCATCGGCATCGACACCGGCTACATCATGTCCATGGTGCGCCGCATCTGCTACCTGCTGGACGTGGTCCCGCAGTACATCCGCGACACCGCCCACTCCCACGCCTCGACCATGAACCAGATGTGGGTCAAGGACGACGAGTGGATCGACTCCCTGCAGTGGCAGGAGGACGAGGCCCGCGACGAGTTCCCGGACCTGCGCATCCCCCTGGACAAGGAAGGGGCCGAAATCTACTACTCCGTCATCGCCCCGGAACCCAAGTTCCGGACCCAGCTCATCTACCAGGCCGCGGCCATCATGAACGCGGCCGGCGTGGATTGGACCATGCCTTCCCATCCGGGCTGGGACAACTCGGACATGTGCATGTTCGTCGGCGACTACGAAAATATGGGCCGCCTCAAACGCGCCCACTACGAATCCGCCCAGAAGCTGCGCGTCAAGCGCATCGTCATGGGTGAATGCGGCCACGCCTTCCGCTCCGTCTACGACATGGGCAACCGCTGGCTCGGCCACAAGAAGATGCCGGTTCCGGTCATCCACGCCATCGACTTCTACTGGGAACTGATCAACGAAGGCAAAATCAAGATCACCCACCAGTACGAAAACCCGGTGACCATTCAGGACCCGTGCAACATCATCCGCGGCCGAGGCCTCATGGACAAGCTCCGCGACGTGGTCCACTTCCTGTGCAAGGAAGTGGTCGAAATGACCCCCAACCGCGAGCACAACTACTGCTGTTGCGCAGGCGGCGGCGTCATCAACTGCGGGCCGCCGTTCAAGAAGACCCGCATGACCGGCAACCGCGTCAAAGCCGAACAGCTCAAGGCGACCGGCGTGCACGACATCGTCATTCCGTGCCACAACTGTCACGGCGGCATCGAAGACATCATCGGTTACTATGATCTCGGGATGCACGGTAAGTTCATCAGCGACATCATCTACGAACTGATGGAAAAACCGGAAGTCTAGGAGGACGCAATGAAAAAGAACACCTTCACGCTTGCGGCCTCCATGCTGACCGTCATCCTGCTGGTCGTCGCCTACATGGCCCCCACGGCCTTTTCCCAGGACGACATGACCGAGGTGCCCGCCGACGGCTTCGCCAAGCTCGAACGCCCCCGCGTGCCCTTTGTCCATGATGCCCACAACGAAAAGGCCGGCCTGGACGACTGTGTGGTCTGCCACCACTCCAAAAACGACGACGGCACCCAGAACCTCGAAGAATCCTCCGAGGGCGAGCCCTGTAGCTCCTGCCACGCCGAAGTCCGCGACGATGGCGGCACCCCGCTCATGCGTGCCTACCACCTGCAATGCCAGGGCTGTCACGAAAATGAAGGCAAAGGCCCCGTCGCCTGCGGCGAATGCCACGTAAAGTAGCATTGCCCATTGCTGATACAAGGCGGCTCCCCCCGGGGAGCCGCCTTTTTTTGCGCCTTTGATCGAGAATGCCTCCGGCGGCCAGAGGAGGAAACTTTCGAGAAAGTTTCCCCTCTGGGCTCCCCTTCAAAGCTTCTTATCGCGCCTTCGGCGGGGCCGGGCGAACGCGACATGGCCGACTTGAGGACAGAAGATTGAAAGGAATGCCTCCGGCGGCCAGAGGAGGAAACTTTCGAGAAAGTTTCCCCTCTGGACTCCCCTTCAAAGCTTCTTATCGCGCCTTCGGCGGGGCCGGGCGAACGCGACATGGCCGACTTGAGAACAGAAGATTGAAAGGAATGTCTCCGGCGGCCAGAGGAGGAAACTTTCGGGAAAGTTTCCCCTCTGGACTCCCTTTCAAAGCTTCTTATCACGCCTTCGGCGAGGCCAAGCGAACGCGACATGGCCGACTTTCGGACGACAGACCGACACAACGTCGTGAAAACCCGCGAAGCGGCCCAAAAAGTTTAGGAAGGAAAAGGGGATGGGGGTCCGGGGGAAGGGGAAAGGGAAAACCCTTTTCAAAGGGTTTCCCTTTCCCCTTCCCCCGGCCGCCGGAGGCACTCTCCCTTACTCCCCTTCAGCGGGCGGATCGTCGAACAGCTTGAAGTCGTTAAGAAACCGATCTCGGCGGCGGGCGATAGCGCTTTCGTCCGACATAATCATGTCGAGTTGGCGGGTATGGGTAATGAGGTAGCCGATGATCTTGAGTCGATGGCCCATGGTTTCCCGATCGAGCCCTTCCACGCGGGCGAACATGTTGTCCTGACGAACGCGAACGCGGAAGTCGAACATTTCCAGGAGATCGCCTACGAAACGGGCGCGACGGATGCGCCGTTCCATGTTGGCGGCCCCGCCCTTGAACTGGAAGGAAGCATAGTTTTCGCTAACCCGGTCGCCCACAAGGGCCTCGACGCCGCAGAAATGAAAGCCGAAGCGCGATTGCAGGGAACAGTAATTCTTGGAGACCATGAAATAGTTCTTCTGCGTGTAGCGGGTCCCGGTGGACGGGACGAGGTCCGGGTTCATGGTGGCCTCGAACATGACCGACATGAGTCCTCGGCCGTGGACCGGCGGAGGGCCTTCCCACGGCACGGCCTGCATCCCCTCCCATAACTTTTGCATGGGGTAGGAAACTATGTGCTCCAGAAGAATGCAGCGGTCCTTGCGCTCCTGGCCTTCGGGGGAGAATCCGTCGTCCAGATTGAGAATCCAGAATTGTTTGGGCACGTCGCAGATGAGCTGGCGGCTGGCGGCTTCGATGTAGTCGTCGTGAGTGCCGAACTCGAACATGACGTTCACGGCCCGCTCGTGACAGTAACGCATGACGTCATGCAGGGTCCGGCAGTTGGAGGGCTTGAATTCCGGGGATTCCGGGTTGGTCAGATTGAGACGGACAATGTGGCGGGCCGCCTTGCGCAGAGCGCCCTGCACCGGACTGCCGCGCATGATCCGCTGCCGGGTATGCTCCTTGAGCAAGGCCTCCACCGCGCCTTCGTACACGGCCCTTCCCTCCGCATCCACGGTGAGAATCCGGCCGTTCTCGAAACGGCTGACGGCGCCTTTGACCCCGAACAGGGCCGGGACGCCGAACTCGCGGGCCACGTTGGCCAGATGTCCGGCCATGCCGCCCTGTTCGGAAATGAGCGCGCTGGCGCGATCGAGAAGGGCCGCCCGGCTGGGCAGAGCCTGGCGCAGGATCATTACGCCGCCGTCGGGGAAGCTGAGAGCGTCCACATCCTTGCGCACGACGAAAGCCGGTCCCACGCCCACGCCGGGGCTGGCGGTCTTGCCGCCGGAGAGTACTGGTTTGGGCAGGTTGGCCGACGGCGTGCTGTGCTCGCCCGAGGAGACACGCATGAGCGGACGGCACTGGAGTAGATGAAAGGCCCCGTCCGGGCTCATGGCCCACTCGATATCCTGGGGCGTGCCGAAATGCTCCTCGATGCGCACGGTTTCACGCGCCACGAGCAAGGCCTGCTCCTCGGTCAGGGAAGGCTGGGAGGCCTTATCTTCTGTAAGCTTCTCCCGGCATACGCCCTCGCCGTCGCTACAGACGTACATGTCGGTTTTCTCGGCCACATGCACCTCTTCCAGACGAAGGGGATCGCGGGAGACAATGAATTCGTCGGTTCCGGCGGTGCCGTCCACGACAGGCTTGGGCAGTCCCCAGACCGAACTGATGGAGATGCGATCGTCGCGCACGTTCACCGGATTGCCCGAATACGCCACGCCGCCGACAACGGACTCCACCATGGTCATGCAGCCGACGCTCATGGCCACATCGTCGTCGCGGATGCCGTGGCTGAGCCGGTAGGCCATGGCCTGGCGGGAGTACTTGGAGGCGACGACTTCCTTGTAGGCATCGAGCAAGGAAGCGCGGTCCACGTTGAGCACCGACCTGTATTGCCCTGCGAAGGAAGAACCTTCGATATCCTCGCCGAGCGCGCTTGACCGCACGGCCAAATCCGGAGGCGAACCGAGCTTCGCGGCCAGGTTGTCGTAGGCGTCCAGTATGGTCGCGGCAAGATCGTCGGGCAGCCGGGTATCCATGATGAGCTGCATGATGCTCGACGAAATCTGGAAAACGGACTCCCGGTCGTCCCCGGCCATGGTCTGAATAAGCCGATCGATCTCGGCGCCGAGCCCCTGGTTCCGGGCAAATTGTTGATAGGCGGCCACGGTGATGACGAAGCCGGAAGGAATGCGCAGCCCGAGGTTGGACCCGGCCTCGCCGAGCATGGCCATCTTGGGGCCGCACAGGTCGGCGTGGTCGCGGTTGACCTCGGCCAGGTCGATGACCAGCTCGCCGCCCACGGCATGGACGTCGGGCTCCAGCTCCTCCATGATGCGCTCGTTGATGGCCTGCATGGCCGCCACAAGATCATCGTGGCCCTTCTCCTCCAGCTCGCCCAGGTGGCGAACCATCTGGTAGATGGATGTGGAAATGCGCGTGCACAGAGTCCGCACGAAATGCATCCCGTAGGGGGTGAAGCCTCGGAGGGCCTCCTCCAGCTCGCCCATGAGTTCATGGGCGCGGGTGTTGGCCTGGATGAGCAGCCGGAAGTGGTCGTAGCGGGTGGCGAAGACGCGGCGCATCTCGGCCCGCTCCTCGGGGGTCTTTTCCTTTTTCCGGAACCGCAGCCAATCGAACAGGCCCATGAAATGTCGTCCTCTGGAAAGCGTCTAAGTCAAGGTCACAGGGTCATCTGCTTCTAGCAGGGTACGGACCGAAAATCACTAACTCTTCGCCCGGGCCGCGATGCGCTCCTCATGCCGCTTCTTTCGGCTGGAGGCGTCTTCGAGCTTGTAGAGCAACTCCTCGAACTCCACCGGCTTCATCAGGTAGTCGAAAGCTCCTAGTTCCATGCCCCGAATGGCTATCTCCATGCTGGCGTGGCCGGTAAGCATGACCACCTCCACCAGCGGATCGACTTCCTTGATTTTGTGCAGGGCGGTCAGTCCGTCCATGCCGGGCATCTTGACGTCGAGCAGGATTACGTCCGGCTGGTAGGTCTTGAGGCGTTCCAGGGCCTCCTCGCCCGAGCCCGCCTGCTCCACGGTCATCCCCCGGCGGGAAAGCCGCTTGCACAGCGTGTTGCGAAAAGATTCCTCGTCGTCCACAAGGAGCGCTTTTATGTCGGCCATGGCCACTCCCGATTCTTCGTTGTCGTTCCCGACTAACCGGCCACGGCCTCCCCGACCTTTTCGAGGAGGTCGTCCAAATCACACGGCTTGAGCAGGTAGTCGAAGGCGCCGGACTCGACGCCTTCCCTGGCGGCCTGCTCCGAACCGTGGCCGGTAAGCATGATGACCGGCAGTTCCGGCACCATTTTCTTCATTATCTGCAAAACCTCGATACCGTCCATATCTTCAAGCTTGAGATCAAGGACTGCAACATCAAAATCATGGTCCCGGAGCACCCGGATGGATTCGGCCCCGCTGCCCGCGGTCGTAACCGCATAGCCCCGCTTGCCCATGCGCTTGGCCAGCACATCGAGAAAGCCGAGCTCGTCGTCGACCAGAAGGACGCGGATGGGCGTATCAACCATGGCTCCCCCCTAGTCTCCCCTGCGCAACTCGATGTGCCGGGCGCGGGCTTCGAGGATTTTGTCCTCGTGCGCCTGTTTCTTGTCGTAGGCTTCGCCGATCTTGTCGATGAGCTCGCTCAGTTCGCACGGCTTCATCATGTAGTCGAAGGCCCCGGCCTTCATGCCCTCGATGGCCGATTCCACGGTGGCGTGGCCGGTGAGCATGATGACCTCAACAAGGGGATAATCTCCCCTGATGCGCTTAAGCACTTCGTTGCCGTCCATTCCCGGCATCTTGACGTCCAGGACGACCACATCGAAGTTTATTCCGGCCTTGTCCAGCGCGGCCAGGGCTTGCGGCCCGTCATAGGCCACGCCCACGGTGAAGCCGCGGCTCTCAAGGCGCTTGGTCATGGTATCCACGAACCCTTTCTCGTCATCGACGAGCAATACTCTAGCAGGCATGTCGCCCTCCTGTTGGTTGTATGCTCATTACATCCGTACGGCCGCAAATTCCTCGGCGTCCCCAGCCGCGCCGGCCGGCAGACGGAGGGTGAAGGTGGTGCCCCTGCCCACGGCGGAGTCCACCGAAATGTTGCCGCCCATCTTGTTGATGATCCCGTAGATGATGGACAGGCCCAGACCGGTCCCCTTGCCCACGGGTTTGGTGGTGAAAAACGGATCGAAGATACGCGACAGGTTGGCCTCGGGAATGCCGGACCCGGTGTCCGACACCAGGGCCAGCACCGTGTCGCCTTCCTGGCGGGTGCTGATGTCCAGGCTACCCCCGCCCGGGTCCATGGCGTCGATGGCGTTGTTGACCAGGTTGAGGAACACCTGCTGCATTTCGGAAGGACTCGCCTTGATGGGCGCGATGTTGTCGCCCAGGCTGGTCTCGATGACCACGTTGGCGTACTTGGCCCGCTGGGAGGACAGCTCGGCTATCTCCCGGATCAGTTCGTTGAGGTCCACGGACATGACCGTGGGATCGATCTTGCGGGCAAATGAAAGAAGCTTGTGGGTGATTTCCTTGCAACGCGCGCCCTGGGTGCGGATCTGGTTGAGCGCCCGCTGGACCTCGCGCTCGTTGTCGCCCCTGGAGAGCCCCTCCTCGAGCAAGTCCTGAATCCAGCCCGCCTCCTCGACCATGATGGCCACGGGGTTGTTGATCTCGTGCGCGATGCCCGCCGCCAGCTCGCCCACGCTGGCCAGCTTGCCAGCCTCGATGAACTGCTCGTTCATGATGTCTTTGGCCGCGTCCGCCCGGGCGACCTTGCGGGCCATCCGGCGGCTCATGAGGCACGCCATGACCGAGATGGCCGCGCCTCCGATGAACAGGATGACGATGGCGAGATCACGGCTACGGTTCAGAGTGGCGAAGGCGTCGGCCGAATCCTGCTGGTAGACCATAAGCCAGTCGCCGCCCTTGATCTGGCTGGTCACGAAGATGGTCTCGCGGCCCGTGGCGGGATTGTCCATGACGGCCATTGCGGCCTTGCCGCGCACCTGATCGGCGCTCCCGGAGATGGACCGGGCGAGTTCGCGCAGGAACGGGACCTCGGCGGACATGTCCCGATGCGGGGTGGTCTGGAACTCGCCCTGCAAATTGATGATATAGGCCATGCCCGTCTCGCCGATACGGATATTTTCCACCAGCCGGTTGAAGGTAATGAAGTCCAGCGTGGTGCGCAGGACCCATTCGCGGCCGTCGGCCCGCATACGCAGGGCGATGATGAAATGCGGCACGCCGCGCATTCCCAGCCCCACGTCGCTGACGTGAACCATGTTCTCGCGCACGGCCTGGAACCACGGCTCGCCGGAATAGTCCAGCCCCTGAAGTTGGAACGGGCCGGAATAGGCGACCTGGATGCCGTTCTCGTCGATGAGCCCCAGGTCCACGAAATCCGAGCCGTGCCCCCGGCCGAGCGCGTCGTGCAGGGACTTGATCCCTTCCGGCGAGGCCAGGCCGCCGAGATCGATGACCTCGGCCAGCACCCGAATTTCGGAAACCTTCTCGTCCAGGTAGGCATCGATGGTCTGGTCATGTTTGAGGACCAGTTCCCGCAGATGCGCCTCGACCTTCTCTTCGTAGGCGACGCTGTACTGGTACCCGGCGATGAGCACGACGATGAAAAGAGGAGCGAAGGAAACCAGGATGATGGTGAACATCATGCTCCTGGCCAAACCCTGGTAATAATGGTCGTCGGACATGGTTCCGCTCCGGTAGGAGTTGAGCGCCCGGGGAACCTCGGGCCGGGTTCAGAAACCCCGCGGGCGCACTTGCATTTGATTGCAACATACACCGCATTTCCACAATATGGCAACAAAATCCGTATTTTCCATACCGTAGAATGAAAGGCCGTCCGTCAACACCGAACCGGGGTGAAACTCCCCGCGCAATGCGCCTTCATTTAGTCCGGGATATATGGATTCTCCGGTAATTTTGCGCTAGACTCATTCGGCGTCGGAACCAATTACCCCCTGGATGGACTCAATATGCTCGCTTTCCTCGACAAAATCGAAATAGGCACTCCGCGCCTGCGACGGATTGTTTTCTGGCTGCTGACCGCGTTCGCCGCCTATACCCTGTTCGGCTTCTTCGCCGTGCCGCCAATCATGAAATCCGTCCTGACCTCGCAAGCCCGAAGCATCCTCGACCGGGAAGCGCAGGTGGAGGAAATCTATTTCAACCCGCTCAACTTCCACCTGGAGATCACCGGGCTGCGCGTCAAGAACCGCGAGGAGGAAGGCGACCTTATCTCCCTGGGCCACATGATGGCCGCGCCCGGCATCGCCACCATCTGGAAACTGGCGCCGGTCATCGGCTATCTCAAGCTGGACGACCTGAATGTAAACCTGACCTTCTACGGGAACGGCCGATATTCCATCTCCGACCTCCTGGGCACCCCGGAAGACGCCGAAGAGCAAAAGGAAGAGGGAGCTATTTTCCCCTTCGCCCTCTACGGCTTCGAGATGACCAACTCGACCATCACCTTCGACGACCGCCCCCGCGAAAAAAAGCACGTCATATCCGACATCAACCTGGTGGTCCCGTTTACGTCGAGCTTCACGGACCAGGTCAAGGAATTCACCCAGCCCATGTTCAAGGCGGTGGTCAACGGCGACCCCGTGGAACTCAAAGGCAAGACCCTGCCCTTCGACAAGACCCTGCAAACGGAATTCGAGCTGGGGGCCGTGGATGTGGATTTGCGCCAATACTGGAAGTACGTCCCCATCAAGACTCCGCTCCAGTTGAGCAAGGGCCGGTTCACTTCGGATTTCTCCCTGTTCTTCGAACGGCCCGAGGGCCAGCGGATCAGGTTCTTCCTCGGCGGCGGCGGCAGCCTTACCGATCTGGAGCTGACCACCCCCGGCGACGGTTCCGTCCTCACCATGAAGAAACTCTCCTTCGAGATGGAGCGTTTTTCCTTGAGAGACAACGCCCTGGTCGTCAAGCAGGTGACCATGGAGCAGCCGTTTTTCAAGGTCGTGCGCCGGGACGGCGGCGAAATCAATTGGGCGGGATATTTCCCCGGCTCCCAGGCCGGGGCCACCGGCCCCAAGGTCAAGACGGAAGCGGACACGGACGCCGCCTTCGTTCTGGACCTGCGTAAATTCGAACTGAACAACGGCACCATTGATTTCACCGACAAGCAGGTCAAAAACGGCTTCCAACACACCTTCCGGCAGCTCGACATCGATGTGGAGGGGCTGACCACCCGCGCCGCTCAGACCACCGTGGTCAAGGGTTCCTTCGGGGAAAAGGGCTTCATCTACATCAACGGCGAGGCCACCGTGGACCCGCCGACGGCCAAACTGACCCTTTCCGGCAAGGACCTGGACGTGCCCCTTTACGGTCCCTACATCAATGAATTCCAGCCGTTGCTGGTGGATTCCGGTTCCCTCGGCTTTTCCGTGAACATCGACTACCGCGATGCCGACGGCGCTCCGCAACTGACCGTGCAAAACGGAACCGCCAGCCTGGCGGGCCTGGCCGTACGCAAGCCGGAAGCCGAGGAGCCGAGCTTCACCATGGACACGCTGAACGTATCGGGCGCGTCTCTCGATCTGGCGGCCCGCGAAATCGGCGTGGCCGAGATCAAACTGACCGCGCCCTCGGTCAAAGTGATACGGGAAAAGGACGGCCGACTGGACCTGGAAAAGATTTTCGCGGACATGGGCCAAACGGCCGAAGACTCTCCCGCCGACGAGGTGAAGACGGAAGGGAACGGCGAAAGCCAAGAACCCTGGAAGGCCACCCTGGGCCACCTCGTGGTGGAGGAGGGAGCCGCCGACTTCCGCGACCTGGCCCTGGAGCACCCTGCCCGGCTTGGAGTGCGCAACTTCAAACTGGACATGGCCGATTTCACGACGGAAAAGGGCGCGCAAATGCCCTACTCCCTGAGCGGAGGCTGGTCCGGCGGGGGTTGGTTTTCCGCCAACGGCCGGGCCTCCCTGGACCCGCTCGCCTCCTCGGGCGGTATACGGGTCGACAAGCTCGGCCTCAGGCCGCTGGACGGCTACCTGGCCGAGGACACCGAACTGCTGATCTCGGACGGCGCGGCCCACGCCAACATCTCCTATGCGTTCACCGGGGGCGAGACACCGAAGTACACGGCCAGGGGCGACACGGCCCTGACCGGGCTCAAGGTCAAGACCACCTTCGACGACGCCGAAATGGCGGGCATCGACCGCCTGGACGTCAAGGGCGTCACCTTCGCCAATGCCCCCATGTCCCTGTCCGTGGGCGAAATCAACCTGAACGGCCCGCGCGCCCTGGTGCACTTCGACAAGGACGGCAGACTGAACATACGGCGCGCCCTGCGCCTGGCCGAGCCCCCGCAGCCGCCCGCCGATTCCGCAGCGGCCGGACCCGACGCGCCGGCCCCGGTTCCCCCGGCCGAGGTCGCGGCCATCGAGGCGAAGACCGAAGCCGAAGCCGCCGAGGAGAAGCCGTTTTTCGAAACCCTGACCGTGGGCAAAATCGGTATGCAGAACGGCTCGGTCAAATTCCGAGACGACAGCATCCACCCGGCCTATGCCACGGAGACCACGGACATGAACCTTGTCCTGACCGACATCGGCCAGACCGCGGAGGCGCGTCCCAAGGTGGAATTCAAGGCCAAACTCGGCCCGACGCCCGTGGCGGTCACCGGCGTGCTCAACCCCCTGGTCAGGCCGATCTACTCCGATCTGACCATTTCGGTGAACGGCATGGAGCTGGTTCCCCTGACCCCGTACACCCTCAAGAACCTGGCCTACCCCATAGAAAAGGGGCGGCTATACGCGGACGTGATATTCAAGACCGAGGACTGGGTCCTCAACGCCAAGAACAAGTTCTTCATCGAGCAGCTCAAGCTGGGCAAGAAGGACAAACGGCCCGACGCGCCCAACATCCCGGTCGAGTTCGGCCTATCCCTGCTCCAGGACTCCAACGGCGACATGCAGCTCAACCTGCCCGTCTCCGGAAGGCTGGACGACCCGAACTTCCGCATCGGCGGCATCGTGTTCCAGGCCATCATCAACCTGCTCTTCAAGGCCCTGACATCGCCGTTTTCCCTTATCGGCTCCATATTCGGAGGCGGGGAAAACATGGATTTCGTAGTCTTCGATCCGGGCCGGGCAGCATTGAGCGCGCAGGGCACGGAGAAGCTCGACACGGTCGTCAAGGCTCTTACGGAACGCCCAAAGCTCAAGCTTGAAGTGGATGGGGTTTACGACCCCGTCGCCGACACGAACGGCTTGGTTCAGGCCATTCTCGAACACAAGGTCAGGCAGGCCAAATACGACGACCTGCCGCGCTCCAAGCGGGCCGAGACCACGGTTGACGCAATCGTCGTCGCCCCGGAAGAATACGAGGACATGCTTTATGAGGCGTACGCCGACGAGCCGGACGAGGAAGGCGTCAAGCCCACCACCCTGTTCGTCACTGACCGGCAGCCCGTGGACGTCATGGAAAAGTTCATCCGCGACAGGATCGTCGTGACGGACGAGATGCTCCGTGAACTGGCCTTGCGGCGGGCCAACGCCGTCAAGCAGTACGTCATCACCGGCAATCCGGACCTGACTGACCGCGTCTTCCTCCTCGACCGCGACACCAAACCCGAGGGCAAGACCGGCGTGCCGAAACACCGGGCGGACCTGGGCATCGACTAAGGCGGCCGGACCGGCTTGCACCACGCCGACAACGACAAAGGGCCTCATCGAATTCCGATGAGGCCCTCTTCATTGATAGCGTGTCCTTCGGCCCGCGGCCGAAAAGGCTCTCCTACCCGCCGATGGAGGCCATGCGGGTCTTGCAGACGCCGTGATCGGCGGCGCGCATCTTCCGCAGCAGCTCATTGCCGATGGGCTTGTTCTTTCCGGCCAGCCGGATGATCTTCTCGACCTTTTCCATGCCCAGGGCCGGATGGCGAAGAGCGGGACGGAGCCGGTAGACCCTGTCCGAAAAGAGGCAGGTTCTCAGATTGCCGTCCGAGGTGATGCGCAGCCGGTTGCAGGTGGAGCAGAAGTGGTCGGAATAAGGGGAAATCAGCCCGATGCGGCCCAGGCCGCCTTCGATACTGTACATGCGGGCCGGGCCGCGACGCCGCGCCCCGGGCTCGGTCACGGGGATCAGTTCGGCATAGGGACGGGCCTCGGCCAGGATTTCGGCGGCGGTCCAGACGCGGGAATCATCCCAGCCGGTCTCCAGCCCCACGGGCATGAACTCGATAAACCTGAAGTCCACGGGATGGGTCCGGGCGAACTCGATGAAATCGCCCAGTTCATCGTCGTTGACGCCCTTCATTGCCACGGCGTTGATCTTCAGCGCCATGTTCGCGGCCAGGCAACGGTCGATGTTCTCCCGAACCACGGCGTAATGATCGCGGCCGGTGATGGCCTTGAACTTCTCGGGATTCAGGGAGTCCAGGGAGATGTTCACCCGCCTGATACCCGCCGCAGCCAGCCGTTCGACGTGTTCGCCTATGAGGGTAGCGTTGGTGGTCACGCACAAATCCAGGTCCCCGAACCGTTCGGCCGCAGCGACCATGAAATCGGCGAAACCCTTCCGGACGAAGGGCTCTCCGCCCGTGAACCGGATTTTCCGCACCCCGAGGTTCCGGGCCATGCCCATGAGCTCCAATATTTCTTCGTAACGCAGGATGTTCGGATGCGGGATGAAGTCCAGCCCCTCGCCCGCGCAGTAGGTACACCGCAGGTTGCACCTGTCGGTCACGCTGATGCGCATGTAGCTGACCTCGCGGCCGTGGATGTCCTCAAGGTTCTTGTGCATGGCGTCCTACGCGAAGATTTCTTTCTTGGACACGGCCTCGGCCTTGACGCGGTCAAGGAAGTCGGCCAGGGCAGGCTTGACGTTTTCACGGATGTCGCCCGCCACGATGAGGAAAAGCACGTCGTCACCGGGCTTCATGTGGCCCGAGTTGGCGTGGCACCAGGCGCGGAAAATACCTTCGCGGGCCTCGATCTCCTGACGGATTTCCTCCATCTTCTCGAAATCGGGGGTGATGTCGATGGCCACCACTTCTTCGCGGCCCTTGCGGGACCAGCTCCGAACCACGCCGTTATGCACCAGGATCATGCCCACGTTCTCGGCGAAACCGGGCTCCTTTTTCAGATCTGCCAGGACCTTGTTGAAATCCATATCCGACTCCTTGTTGTCACATTCGTACCGGGTCAAGGTATGCCCTTGGCACAAACCGGACAACCTTTTTGTTTTTCCCCCGGATCAGACACCCGAGGACAATGAAAATATAATACCACTATCCGGCCAAAAAGGTATGTTCGAACCAACGGCCGCACAGGCCGCCTGAAAACGGCACTCCTCCCCTTGCTGACGGTTACCGGCATCGCACCAGGAGAGTCGCGTTCCCCGGACCCAAGCCCTCCACTGCGGCCGGCGGTACCTGCAACGCGGCTGAGATGTCGAAACCGTCCCGAACGGGGTCAGGGACAGCTCCCGGAACAGACCCGGCCCGGGACCGCCTGACCCCTTTTTCGCGCCAGGATGCCCCGCCGCGAAAGACGAAGTGCCGCCCCCCGCAAGAATATTCCGATCGTCGGTCAACAGGCCCGGAAGCGTCGTCCTTACAGCGCCTTGAGACCGGCAAGAACCTCATCGATGAGGAGCCTGGGAGTGGAGGCCCCCGCGGTGACGCCGATGCGCTTGTAGCCCGCGAGTTCGTTCATGGGCAGTTCTTCCATGGTCTCCACGTGCTTGCAGGGCGTGCCCTGTTCCGTGACCACCTTGGCGAGCCTGCGGGTGTTGCCGCTGTTGTACCCGCCGACCACGACCATGAAATCCACTTTCTTCGCCAATTCCTTGGCTTCGGTCTGGCGCAGCTTGGTGGCGTCGCAGATGGTTTCGAGCACGACGACGTCCAGGTCGCCCCGCCCGGCCAGGCTTTCGGCGATGGCCTCGAATTCCACCCGATCCTGGGTGGTCTGGGCGGCCAGGACATACCGCTCCCCCGGAGTGAGCTCGTATCCGGCCAACTCTTCGGCGGAACCGAAGACGAAATGGCCGTTCCCGGCGTAGCTGACCAGACCGGCCACCTCGGGATGGTCGGCCTCGCCGTAGAGAAGCAGCTTGCCGCCGTCCGCGGTGTTGCGCTCGATGAGCAACTGCGCCTTCTTGACCCGGGGACAAGTTGCGTCCTTGATGAGCACCTGCCGTTCGCGCAGGGATTCCTCCACCTGGCGGGTGATGCCGTGGGCACGGATGACGACGTGCGCCCCGGCCGGGACCTCGGCGGGATCGTGAACCATTATCACGCCCTTGTCGGCGTAGCGCTTGAGCACCTGCGGGTTATGGATGATGGGTCCGAGTATGTAGATGGGATGGCCGTCGGGCTCGGCGACAAGCTGGTCGAGCTTGGTCAGGGCCATGTCCACGCCCATACAGAACCCCGCGGTTTCGGCTAAGATGACTTCCACTTCCACGCTCCTTGCGGTTGTTCGCGAAACAATCGGCTCCGGGGAAAACCCTTGACTTGCCGACTCCACTCATGAATAGAATTCGTCAAACATATGTTTCAAGCTTTTTTACTGCGTATTTTACGCCCGTAGGCCCTTAATTATGAACGATTCCCCCGACGTCAATACCAAAACCGCGCTTTTGCTCGCCGCCATGGAGGTTTTCGCCGACAAGGGATTCGACTCGGCCACGGTGCGGGACATCTGCGGCCTGGCCAAGGCCAATGTTGCGGCGGTGAACTATCATTACGGCAGCAAGGACGGCCTGTATGCGGCCGTGCTCGAAGAGATCTTCCCCAAGGGGGAAGAGTGGATTTCCAGCGACGACAGGGACCTGCCCCCCGAAGAGCGGCTGCACAAGTTCGTCAAGGGGCTGGCGGAAGAGATCTACACCCAAAGCACCGGGCAAATCGCGCAGAAGTGGGCGATTTTCCTCCGAGAAATGGCCAAACCGAGCCACAACCTCGACCTTATCGCACGGCACCAGGTCCAGCCGCGCGCCAATGAATTGCGCGACATCCTGAGCAAGCTGCTCGGCCCGGGCACGCCGGAACAGACGCTGGCCTATTGCAGTTCGAACATCTGGGCTCTCATGCTCGACCACCTTCTGACCCAGCCTATCCTGGACCGCCTGACGCCAAACCGGCCCGGTCTGGGCCTTGATGTGGAAGCTTTCGTGGACCACGTGGTCCGCTTCGCCCTCGGCGGCGTTAATGCCGTAAAACATCGCGCGTAAGGCGTGCGGCGGACCGGCCAACCTCCCATAAGATCATGCCGGTCTTCCGCGCCCTTCCCGGGAGCGGGGAGCCGCATCATGAATGCCCCCCCGCTCCCTTTTCCAGGACCGCCCATGCACATGCCCATCGCCATTCTCATGCTGCTGGCCCTGACGGCTTGGGCCGCGCCCGCAGCGGCGCAAACTCCCGTCATCCCCTGCCGGACCGTCGCCGAATATCCTCACGACGCCGGGACCTCCACTCAGGGGCTCTTCCATCTCGACGGCGTGTTCTACGAATCTTCGGGCGGATACAATCGTTCCTTCGTGGCCATGGTCGAGCCCGGGACCGGCCGCAAGCTGAAGACCGTGCCGGTCGCGCCCTCCCTGTTCGCCGAGGGCATCGCGCCCCGGGGCAGCACCTTGCGAATGCTCACCTGGAAGTCGGGCATCGGCCTGATATTCGACCTCAAGGACCTCGCGCCCAAAGGACGGTTCGCCTACCGCTCGACCTTCGGAAAAACCGAGGGCTGGGGGCTGGCCTTCGACGGGGAGAGATTTGTCATGTCCACGGGAAAATCCCGGCTGGAACTGCGCGACGCCGATGACTTCGCCCTCACGGGCACATTGGATGTAACGGACGAGGGACGCCCGGTGCGTCTGCTCAACGAACTGGAATTCGTGGGGGAATGGCTCTACGCCAACATCTGGAAGTCGGACAGGGTGGCGATCATCGACCCGGCCGACGGCAAGGTCCGCGCCTGGCTCGACCTGTCTTCCCTGCGCGGGAGACTGAACCGGGGAGCCGGGACGGCCAACGGCATAGCCTATGACGCGACGGGCGGACGCCTCTACGTCACCGGCAAGTGTTGGGACCGCCTGTTCGAAATCGAAGTGCCGGTATTACGATGACTTGCGATACGCCCAAATCAACCAGCCGAGACCGAACAGGATCATGGGCAGGCAAAGCACCTGGCCCATGGACATCCAGTTGAGGGCCACGAAGCCGAGTTGCCGATCAGGCTCGCGGGCGAACTCCACCAGGAAGCGGAAGACACCGTAACCGAGCAGGAACAGCGCGCCGACACATCCCCTCGACCGAGGTTTGGCCGAATAGACCCAGACGATGATGAACAGGACCAGCCCCTCCAGCGCGGCCTCGTAGAGCTGCGAGGGGTGACGCGGCAGCCCTCCCGCCCCGGGGAACGGCATGGCCCACGGCAGGTCCGTGTAGCGTCCCCACAGTTCGCCGTTGATGAAGTTGCCGATGCGCCCGAAGAACAGGCCGGGCGGAACGAGGGGGGAGATGAAGTCGCCCACTTCGGGAAATGTCATGCCGTTGGCGCGGCCGAAGAGCCAGCAGGCGAGCAGCACGCCGAGGCAACCGCCGTGGAAAGACATGCCGCCCTCCCAGACCGCGAAAATCTGAAGCGGATTGGAAAGATAAAACGAGGGATTGTAAAACAGGACATAGCCGATACGGCCCCCGAAAACCACGCCGAGGATGGCCCAGGTAATGAAGTCGTCCATGAGTTTGGGCGTCATCTTGTTCCACGGCTTGGTCGCGCGGTAACGGCCCAGCAGCCAGCCGCTCAGGATGCCGAAAACGTACATCATGCCGTACCATCGCAGGTCCAAAGGACCTATGGAAATCATGATCGGGTCGAATTGAGGATAGTCGAGCATGAAAAAAGTCTCCGCCGTCAAGGACCGTATTTGTTTTCTTCAAAAAATCGGATACGCTGTGATACAACGTACAGGGTGTCTTTTTTTTCGCCGCCCCGTCAAGCCCAAAGCGGACCGCCATGCAGAAGCCACAGGAACTCGACATACTTGAAATGCCCGTTGAGGGGCTGGCCGCCTACTGGCTGTCCATCAAGAAGATCATGGACGCCCGCAAGGGCCGCGACATCCTGGACGAGGAAATCGCTTCCGCCTCGGAGCCCTACATCCTGCACCTGCTCGAAACGGTCTTTTCCTCCCTGGACGTTCCCCTGGTGCGCCGGTTGGCCTCGGCCAAGAAGGACATCCTCATCGACGACTACCGCACCAAGATCGACCTCATGCGGCTGGCCGTCTACGCCATCGCCTCGGGGGAAAACCCGCGCGTCACCCTGGTCCGGCTGGACTCCAAGTTCGCCCAGCCGCTCATGACCGAGGACCGGGCCTTCGACATGGCCTCGGCCATGTTCGACGCCATCAAACCCCGGGGAGTGGATCTGGACATCCTGCTTTCCGTGGACCACAAGATCAAGGCCGACCGGCTGCTGGTCAAACTGCTCTTCTTCGTCATGTACGCCCGGCGCGAAGGCAGACAAAACCTCGACCGCTTCATCCCGCATCTCGGTTCGCGTTTCTTTTCCGAAGGCATCTCCCTGGCCATCGACAATTTCGAGGCCGACTTCCTGGCCAACCACCTCGAATCCATACGGGATCGTGTCATGGCCGAAACGGCCCGCAAGATGGACATGGCCCTGGAAATGGCCCTGGCCATCCGCAACAAGACGGCCTACGACGACATCTTCCGCATAGCCAGGACCTACATGTCCTGAACAAGGAGGCTTCCACCATGCGCAAAACCCTGACCGCAACCATCGCCTTTCTGCTGATCCTGGCCACGGCCCTGCCCGCAACGGCGGACCCGGTCTCCCTGGGCGACCGCAAATTCCAGCGAGCATGGAGGATGTACGTCACGCGCAGCAACGACAAGGCCGTCGGGCACTTCAAGGATGCGGCCGCGACATACGCCGAGGCGTTGCGGCATGACCCGCCCCTGCGCACCATGAAATTCCAGTCGAACATGGTCGAGGCTGGCATAGCCATGTATTTCGCCGGGGAGTACGACCTGTGCATAAAAACGCTCGAAGACGCCCTGGGAGAGAAGGACAAGATATGGGACGCAGCCCTGTTCATCGCCCTGGCGCAGGGGAAGAAAGGCGACAAGGAAGCCTCGCTCAAGGCCTTCGACAGATTCCTGGACAGCAATCCTTCGCAACGGTACATCACCACGCAAATGTCGAAGGTGCTGCCGGGGGTCAAGGACGGTTCGGTCCCGCTGGCCGACGCCATCGCCTCCATCGAAAAGGAAACCCAGCATCAGTTCGTGGAAAACGTGGCAAGATACAACGGCAGGGACAACGTGATTCCGTCCACGGACAGTTGTAACGGAGCATACTGGTGGCGCCAGAACAGCACCCCCTGCTCCCGCGGCTTGTACCACATGGAATAGTCCGTCAGCTCGCCCGTCCGACAACTTCCGGTCGGACGGGCAACCTAGTACTTGACGAACCTGCGGGAATGTAGAACGATCCACCAAAATTTCTAACGCACCAAGCATATTAATGACTACGGACAGCCTCGATATTCCGCAACAGTACCTTCGGACCTTTTCCAAGGAAGAGATCAACGACCTGCCCCTTCGCCGCTATGAAGGGGAAATCAAAGTCGTCCGAACGGATTCCGATCTCGAAGAAGCTATGGAAGGAATGCTTGATTCCTCCCTGCTCGGCTTCGACACCGAGACCCGTCCGGTTTTCAGGAAGGGCAAAAAGCCCGGTCCGCCTTCCATCCTCCAACTCGCCACAGCCGACTGCGCCTACGTCTTCCAGTTGGGCGTCCTTCCCCTGGCCAAAGGGGTCTGCGACATCCTGGCCAACCGGCGCATTCTCAAGACCGGCGTGGCCGTGCGCGACGACATTCTCGGGCTCCAGAAACACACCCGGTTCAAACCGAGCGGTTTCGTGGACCTGTCCACCATCACGGCCAAATACAATCTTCAGACGCACGGCCTGCGCAACATGGCCGCCAACCTGCTCGGGTTCCGCATTTCCAAGTCCGCCCAATGCTCCAACTGGGCCAAGGACAAGCTCTCCCGGCAGCAAGTGATCTACGCCGCCACCGACGCCTGGATCAGCCGCGAACTGTATCTCGCCCTGGAAGAGCTCGGCCTGACCTAAACGACCCGCCCGGGACCGCAGGTCCTTGGCATGTATCGTGCAATTTCTCCCGCGACGGGCAATTCATGCCCCTTTCTCGCCGCGATTCTGACGGACCGTCTTGTGTTGCGGCCTCCAACGACTTGAATACATTGGACGTATCATGAAAGAGCCGAGCGCACCCCAAGCCGCCGCAGTCATCGATCAGGCCGGAAAACGAACCGCAACGGAACGAATCTACCGATTCAGCCCCAAGGTCATCCTCATCGCCGGGCCGCCGGCAGCGGGCAAGAGTTTCGCGGCCAGGCAACTTGCCCGGGACCTGGACTATGAGCTCCTGCGCCTGGACGCCTTCACGCCGGAGGTGGCGGCCCGATACGGCGACGACATCGAAGCCGTGCGCCAGCCGGGAACCTACTCGGATTTCAAGGGAATCTTCATCCGCAAGCTGCGCGCTCTCCGCTACCGGAATCTCGTGCTCGAAGGATGCCGCATCAGCCACGCGCACATCCACCAGGCCTTCCTCGACGCCCTGGACGACATTTACTCGCCCTTCACCATCGTCCGGCCCTTCTATCTCAACCCGCCGCGCGAGGTCCGCATGGAACGGTTCGCCCTGCGCCGGGTGCGCAAGACCAAGGAAGCCATCCGCGCGGGCAAGCCCATTCCTGCGGGGACCCCGTTCTGCGAGACTCTCGAACCGGTTTTGCCGGGCTATGAGGTGGTCGCGGACACCGGCGACATCCTCCGCTGGGCCGAGGCAAACCGTGACGCAGCCCATCCGGGCGTACCCGAAACCGACCGCGAGGTTTTCAAGACCATCGCCGAAGCGGACTCGTTCAATCCTTTCTACCAGACCATCGAGTACCGGGGCCGCGTGCTCGTGCCCGGCTTCACCCAATCCGGCCTGGCCTGGCAAAACATCCTCAAGCTCGGCGTGGAGTTCTCGGGCAAGTCCCTGTGCGACTACGGCTGTATGCACGGCTATTACACCTTCAAGGCCGAGGAATTGGGCGCGGCGGGAGTGGGACTCGACATGGACCGTGGAGCCGTGGACCTTGCCAATCGCCTGGCCTCGGCCAAAGGCTCCGGCTGCCGCTTCATGGTCTACGACATCACCACCCCGTTGCAACGCAAGTACGACATCATCATGGCCCTGAACGTCCTGCACCGCACAGGCAAATTCGAGCTGACCACCGAGATCATGTTCGCCCACTGCAACGAATGCATCCTCGAAGTGGGCGAGAGCCAGTTGCCGGTCATCATCGCCGAGGCCACGCGCCAGGGATTCAAGCTGAAAAGGAATCTCCCGTCCCACCGCCAGCAGTCGTGCATCGGCCCCAGGCGCATCCTGCACATGGCCCGCAGGGAAGGATAGGCCGTGAAGCGAATCGCCTGGATCGGCGGCTACTATTTCCGGCCGCAGCATACCCGGGACGCGGGCTTCGACATCGTCAACATCCCCCTCTCCGGGCCGGACACCCTGGAGTGGGAGGACATCGTCGCCCGCTGCCACGGTGAGCCGGACATCGTCCTCTACGCGGACAGGTCCATCCCCCCGCCGCTCATCGGCGTGGAATCATACCCTTGCGCCACGGCATTTTACGCCATCGACTCGCACATCCACTCCTGGTACCCCATGTACGCCCAGGGGTTCGACATGGTCGCCGTGTCCCTGCGCGACCACATGCCCCGCTTCCGCAAGCGGCTGGCCGACGAACGGATTCTCTGGCTGCCGCCCTATCCCCTGCGCGACGAACAACCGCCGGAACCGCCTCCGGCCAAGGAGTGGGACCTGCTCTTCGTGGGCAACGTGAACCGCGAGACCACGCCCGTGCGCTATGAATTCCTCAAGGAGCTCAAGGCCCGGCTGCCCAATCTCCACGTGGCCAAGGGCGAATTCGGCGAGCTTTTTCCCAAGGCGAAGGTCGTCCTGAACATCGCCGAGCGGGGCGACCTCAACTTCCGGGTCTTCGAGGCCCTGGCCACGGGCTCCTGCCTGGTCACGCCCGACATAGGCCACGGCCAATCCCTGCTCTTCAAGGACGGCGTGCATCTGGTCACCTATCCCCCCGACGACATGGACGAGCTGGTCCGCATCGTCTGCGAACTCCTGGCCGATCCCGAGCGGCGGGAGGCCATCGCCCGCGCGGGCCACGCCGAGATCGAAGCGGCGCACAGGGCGCACCACAGGGCCGGGACCCTGCTCGCCGCCATGGACGCCATCCCGCCGGAAGCCGTGCAAAAGCGGCTGGCCGACGCGAAAAGCATCCACGCCAGATATCTCAAGGTGGTCTATCTGCACCTGGCCGAAGCCTATGCGGACATGGAACTGGGAGAACGCTACCTGAAGGCCGCCCTGAGAAAGGGCTAATATTCCCCGCTGAAATCGGGCAGTTTGCGATCGCGCTTGCGATCGGCCGTGCGCTTCTTGCGGTCCAGCCGCCTGCGCTTGGCCGACATGGGTGTCCTTGTCTCCCTGCGCGGAATCACCGGCGCGAGCGCCCACTGCATGAGCTCCACGAACCGCTCCACGGCCGAATCCTTGTTGGTCTTCTGGCTGCGGAACTTCTGGCTGGTCACCTGAAGCACCCCGCGTTTGTCCATACGGCGTTTGAGCTTGCCCTTGACCGCCACCTTCTGCAATTCGGTCAGGCTCGGGGAATTCTCCACGTCGAACAGCAGCGTCACACGGGTATCCGTGGTGTTGACGTGCTGTCCGCCCGGCCCGGAACTGCGGCAGGCGATAAAACGGAGCTCGCTCCAGGGTATGGAAACGGTATCGGTGACGGGAAGCATGATCGCAGGGTGCCATGCCGGGCGGCAAGGGGCAAGCGGTTACTCATTGACAGCCGGACGGTTTTCTCTACAATCCGCTGACCAAAAACCAAACGAGGTATCCCATGTCCCAAGAATGCCCTTGCGGGTCCGGCCTGGAACTGTCCAAGTGCTGCGCCCCCTATATCTCCGGCGAGGCCGTGGCTCCGACCGCCGAAGCGCTCATGCGCTCCCGCTATACCGCCTACGTGCTCCAGAAGCTCGATTATCTCAAGGAAACCCTCGCGCCCGAGGCCCTCAAGGACCACGATGACGAATCCGTGCGCAAGTGGGCCGAGGCCGCCGAATGGCTTGGCCTGACCATCCACGACACGTGGGCAGGCCAGGAAGGCGACGAGGCGGGCATTGTCGAGTTCACCGCCGAATACGCCATCGACGGCGAGGAACAAAAGCACCGCGAGCGGAGCCGGTTCCACTTCCTGGACGGCAAATGGCTCTATGTGGACGGCCAGATGGTCGCCGGGCCTCCCATCCGCAAGGAACCCAAGATCGGCCGCAACGAGCCCTGTCCCTGCGGCTCCGGCAAGAAATACAAGAAGTGCTGCGGCCGCTAGGCGCGCCGCAAACGCCGAAAAAGGGAAGGAAAAACCTCTCATCAAGGTTTTTCCTTCCCTTTTTTTTCGCCCCGACCGACCGTTCCCTACAGCGTCCTTGACGCCCGCCGCGCCTGCCCGCGAACAGGATTGAAAGGCCGCGCGTCCGCCCAGGTATTCCGGCAACGCCCCGCCGCCGTGGCGGTCAGGCCCTCTTTTCGAGCCAGAGCGAGGATTCGAAGGCCTGTTCCGGTACGGTTATCGGCCAGTTTTCGATGGCTTCCCCCATGCAGCGGCGCACGTAGGCCGAAGCGAAGCGAACCTTGAACCTGTCGCCGCCCGCCAACAGGGAAGCGGCCAGGAGCTGTTCGTTGTAGCCTCGCCACGCCCAAATGTCCGGGTAGCCGTTCGGCAGGAAAATGTCGTGGACATGCACCCATACCCCTGGCGCAAGGCCGGGCAGAATCCGATTGAACAGGGTATCGACGTCCGTGCCGGGCATGGCTATGTGGCTGCCGTCAAAAAACAGGATGTCGCCAGCGCCCAACTCGCCGAACGCGGCAGGGTCCGCCTTGTCCAGGGTCGTGCGAACGACTTCGCGGCAGAGGTGGTCGATATCCCGTCTCGGCACCGGATCAATGGAGGAAAACCGGGTGGAAAGCTCCCCGTCGCGAATGGCCCGGGCCATGAACCGCGTGGAATGGCCGGAACCGATCTCGATGATCCGCTCGGGCTTCAGCTCCCTGACAAGGGCATAGGCCGCGGCCCCGTCCAGGCCGGGGAACCAGCTCTGGTCGAAACGGGGCCGATCCGGGTCATCTGGGGCGGCCGCCGAAAACTCGGCCAGCCGGTCCAGGTGTTTTTCAATGAGGGAAAGGGTTTCCTCGAACGGGGCGCGATCCGCGTCCCAAGCCGCCTTTATCCATTCGTAGCGGTCATCTTCAGTGAAGGGCGAGAGGCTCCCGGCCCAACGGTACGGGATATGAAACCCCTGCATGATGCCGCCGAACCCCATCCAGGAGCGCAAGGTCGAAACGCCGCGGAAAAAACGGCCCAGCCGGGTGAAGAGACCGGTGCCGGGCGGAAGCATTTCGCGGGAGGCCATGACGGCTATCCACAGAGCTTCTTGAGCGCCCGCTTTATCCCGTCCTTGTCGAGTCCGAGCATTTGGCGCAGTTCCTTTTGCGCGCCGTGCTCGATGAACTCGTCCGGGATGCCGAGCTGCTTGATGCGCTTGCCGTCCATGACTTCGCGCGCGGTGAACAGTTCGAGCACCGCCGAGCCGAAGCCGCCCGCCATGGCGTTCTCCTCCACCAGCAGGATGCGGTTGAACCGCCCGGCCAGTTCCAGGAGCTGCTCCTCTGGCAGCGGCTTGACGAAACGGGAGTTGAAGACCGCCACGTCCAGCCCTTCCCCGGCCAGCTCCATGGCCGCCTCAACGGCGGGATAAACGCGGGAGCCGATGGTTACGACAAGGGCGTCCGCCCCGTCATGCATCAACTCGCCCCGGCCGATGGCGATGGGGGTCGGATCGGAGGACACCTTGGCCCCGACTCCGGTGCCGCGAGGGTAGCGGATGGAGCATGGACCTTCGTGAGCAAAGGCAGTGACCATCATCCGGGCCAGTTCGGCCTCGTCCTTGGGGGCCATGACCACCAGGTTCGGGATGTGGCGCAGGAAACTCATGTCGAAGGCCCCGTGGTGGGTCGCGCCGTCTTCGCCTACCAGCCCACACCGGTCCAGGAAGAAATTCACGTTCAGGTTCTGCAGGCAGACGTCGTGCACTATCTGGTCGTAGGCCCGCTGCATGAATGTCGAGTAGATGGCCACGGCGGGCTTGTACCCCTCGGTGGCCAGCCCGGCGGCGAACGTCACCGCGTGCTGTTCGCAGATGCCCACGTCCACGAACCTGTCCGGATAATTCTTGCGGAAACACTCCGTGCCCGTCCCCTCCGGCATGGCCGCGGTTATGGCCACGATCTTATCGTCCTTGGCCGCGAGGGAACACAGGGTGGAGCCGAAAATCGAGGTATAGGACGGCAGGCCGGAGCCGGAGAACTTCCGGGCCAGGCCGGTCTCGGGGATGAACTCGCCCACGCCGTGGTAGTGTGAGGGGTCGGACTCGGCGGGCTCGTAGCCCTTGCCCTTCTTGGTCATCACATGGACCAGCACCGGCTTGTTCAGCTTCTTCACCTCTTCGAAGACCTTGACCATGGTGGCCGTATCGTGGCCGTCGATGGGGCCGACGTAGGTGAAATGAAACGCCTCGAACAGCATTCCGGGAGTGAAGAAGGATTTGACCGAATCCCCGTACCGCTTGGCGTACACGGCCAGGTCGCCGCCGATCTTGGGAATGGTCCCGAGCAGCCCCTCCACGTCGGATTTCAGCCGTTGCAGGAACGGGGTGGTCATCTTGCGGCTCAGGAACTGCGACAGCGCGCCCACATTTTTGGAGATGGACATTTCGTTGTCGTTGAGGACCACGACCATCTTGCGGCCCAGGTCTCCGGCCTGATTCAAGCCTTCAAAGGCCAGCCCGGCGGTCAGGGAGCCGTCGCCGATGACCGCCACCACCTCGTGATCCTCGCCCTTGAGGTCGCGGGCCATGGCCATGCCGAGCGCCGCCGAGATGGACGTGGACGAATGGCCCACGCCGAAATGGTCATAGGGGGACTCGGCCATACGCGGGAAACCGCTGATGCCGCCCTTCTGGCGAAGGGTGGCAAACTCCTCAACCCTGCCGGTGAGCAGTTTGTGGGCGTAGGCCTGATGGCCCACGTCCCAAACAAGCTTGTCGTGTTCAAGGTCGAAGGAGCGGAAAAGGGCCAGGGTCAACTCGATCACGCCGAGCGACGGGGCTAGATGGCCGCCGTGCACCGAGACCTGGCTGACGATGATGTCACGCAGCTCCTGGGCGAGCGTGGCCATCTGATCCCCTTCCAGGTCACGAACGTCACCGGGCTTGTGTATCTTCGACAGAATGGTCGTCTGTTTCGGGTCTTTGATCATGGGAGCGAAATCCTAGTTCAATCAATAGACCCTGTCCACTATGTATCTGGCCAATTGCCAGAGGAACTCCTGTTCGCTCCCGAAATAGCCGGACAAATGGGTCAGGGCCTCGTCCACATAGTCCTTTGCCAACGATTTACTCTTTTCAAGTCCCATGAGCGCCGGATACGTCGACTTGCCCATGGCCTCGTCGCTGCCGACGGGCTTGCCAAGAGTGGCGGTGTCGCCGACCACGTCGAGGATGTCGTCCACGATCTGGAAGGCCACGCCGATGTTGCGCCCGAACCGGCGGGCGTTGTCGATATCCGCCTCGTCGGCTCCCGACAGGATCGCCCCGCACTCGCAGGCGGCGGTGATGAGCGCCCCGGTCTTCATGGCGTGCATGTTCCTGAGCTCTTCCAGGGACACCCCGGTGCGCCCGGTAAACTCCATGTCCACGGCCTGGCCGCCGACCATGCCGCCCGCTCCGGCAGCCCCGGCCACGATATGGATGGCCCGGAGCACCCTGTCGGCGGGCAGTCCCTTGAATATGGACGACGCGGACATGAGCCCGAAGGCCTCGGTCAGCAGTCCGTCGCCCGCCAGGATGGCCGTCGCTTCGTCGAATTGCTTATGGTTGGACGGCCTGCCCCTCCGCAGATCGTCGTCGTCCATGGCGGGCAAATCGTCATGGATCAGCGAATAGGTGTGGATGCATTCGAGCGAGGCGGCAAAAGGCATGGCCTTGGCCGTTTCGCCGCCGAGCAGTCCGTTCCAGGCCAGGACCAGCACCGGCCGCAGCCGTTTGCCGCCTGCCAGCAGGGAATATTCCATGGATTCGAGCAGTCGCGCCGGTACTCCCCTGCCCCGCAGGCAGGTGACGAGATATCCCTCAACCTCGGCCGCGCGGCGGCCCAGCTCATCCTTGAACGTCACAATTCGTCCTCCGTTTCCGAGTTCAGAGCCTCAAGGGCGTCGAATTCCCGGACCAGCCCTTCGGACACGAGCTTGACCTCGTGCCGAGCGGTCTCCAACTGTCTGCCGCACGCCTTGACGAGTTCCAACCCCTCCTTGTAGAGGGCCACGCCCTCTTCCAGGGGCAGATCGCCGCGCTCCAGCTTTTCCACTACGAGCTTGAGCCGCTCCAGCCGGTCTTCGAATGTATCGTTCGCCACGGGCTACCTCCCTCGGCTTGATTAATCAATTCTTTATTATTCAAATATGTTGCAAAAAGACGTTTGAAATAAAACCTCCGGATCGACCACCGCCCCAAGCACAAACGCGGCCAGATGCAGATGCGCGCCCGTGACCCGGCCTGTGGCCCCGGACAATCCGAGGACCTGACCGGCCTCGACCATATCCCCCTGCCTGACCATCGTTTCGGACAGATGGGCGGACATGGAGAAAAAGCCGTTTCCGTGGTCGATCAACACGCTGTTCCCAGCATAGTAAAAGCCGTCGACAAGAACAACTCTCCCGGCGGCCAGGGCGTGGATGGGCGTGCCGAGCCATGCCCGGAAGTCCAGGCCGGTATGCCGCGCCGCCACATTGCCGTTGAACGTCCGGTACAGGCCGAACCGGCTGAGCATCTTCCCCTTGACCGGACGGTGGAAGGGCAAGTCCCAATACCGTTCCGGAGAAACCACGGCCAGGGCGGCGGCAAGCGTCTTCCGCTCCTTTTCAATACGGGCAAGCTCGGAGGCGGGCGGACGAACCATCTTCGGCTCCACGGACAAAGTCTCCGTGCCCCACTCGGATTCCAAGACCTCGACAGAACGCGCAAACCGCCGCTCATGCCCCCAGATATGCGCCACCACTTCCAGCTCGCGGAGCCCGGACCCGCCGCGATAGTCCGTTCCCAGCAGGACCACGGCCTCTGACCGTTCCCCGCGCAGCGTCACAGCAGGGCGCACGCTCTTCCTGTCCCATCGGACCTCCAGGTCCTCCAAAGGGTACCAGGTGCCGATGCGCACCAGGAAGGGCTTGCCCGTCCCGACGGACGCCGGGGCCTCGACGTCGACCATATCCCCGGCCAGGGCCGGGACCGACGCCATCAGGCAGATGAGAAAGACGAGGCAGGGACCCAACGGCCCCCGCCGTTTATTCGAAGATTGGCAATACATTGAAATCGATCAACCCATTCCTATGGGAACTATCCCTTTAACTCCCTGAAGACAAAATCAGGCGTTGAAAGCCGCTTGGCGGCAACAGCCGGGTGATTTCGCCTCCGGCGGGCAAGGGTTAACACCCTTGCATCCCCGGAATGCGCCTTCGGCGCGGATTTTTTCCGCTCCGCGGCGTCCTGCCGCGAAACCGGGGAGTTAAACATATAGGTCCCATTCCTATTGCAACAACGTGTCTGCGGACATGGTGAACAAGGGCGCCGGATCGACCAGTTCCCCCTGAACCGACAACGAAAAATGCAGGTGGGGGCCGGTGGCCCGTCCGGTCATGCCGGTGAGCCCTATGGTCTGGCCTCGCTTGACCTCGTCCCCTTCCTTGACCGTGGGCTCCGACAGGTGGAAGTACATGGACACCACCCCGTTGCCGTGGTCCACGTAAACCGAATTGCCCGCATAGTAGTGGTCGCCCACCAGGATGACGCGACCGCCGTCCACGCACTTGACCGGATTGCCCATGGGAGAACGAAAATCCAGTCCCCGATGCGGATTCTTGGGCTTGCCGTTGAGGATTCGCTGTGCCCCATACACGCTCAGGATCTTGCCTTGGACGGGCCGCTCCAGGGGCAGATGCCACATGCGCCGGGCCGAAACCGTATTCTTGGCCTCCGTGGTCAGCTTGCCCTCGGCCGCAATGCGGTCGTGAACCTCCTTGGGCGGGGAGACCATCTTCTCCGGCAGGGTCAGCTCCTGCTTGGGATAGTCCTCCGGCGCGATGCGCACCGTGCGGCGCAGGGTGCTTTCCCTGCCTCCCACGGAAGCGACGACAACCAGCTCTTCCTTGCCCGGACGCTCGGTGAGCACGTCCGTGCCGAGCATGGCCAGGGCCACATGACGATCGTTCCAGACGGAAATGGACGGAGCCACCTCGCGCCCCTGCCAGCGAATCGATACCGATTCCAGCGGCAGGTCCGAGGTCAGCCGGACCAGAAACGGCTTGCCCACACCGGCCTTGCGCGGCGCGGCCAGCACCAGGGTCGGAACAGGCTTGACCGCAACCGGAGCGGGTTCGGCCGCAGCCTGAACAGGAGCGGTTTCGACAGGAGTCGGGACAGCCTCGGCCGGGGCTGTTTCTGCCTCGGCGGGGGCGGATTCGACCGCTTCCGAAGACGGCTCGGACTGAGCCGGGGCGGGCACGGCCGGGAGGGACTCGGCCTCGGCGGGAGCGGCAACAGCCGAAGCGGGCTCGGCCGGAACCGGGGCGGGCACGGCCTGTGCTTGGGATTCGGCCGCAGTGACCAGGGAAGGGCCGTCGCCCTCTTCCAGCCCGAAGGACGCATCCTGGGCCATGGCATTCAAGGGAAGGCCCAGCAGGGCAGTCAGAAACACAATCAGAAAAAACCGTCGCATAAACCTCTATTCCTTGTTTGGTCGGGAATCCGTCACAATAGCCGCCACTCGGCCGTCACGCACTGTGATATCAAGAGCATCGCCCTTCGTCACCCTTCTCGGGTCACATAAAAATTCGCCGGTTCCGGCCACCCGCACCAGGGCGTAGCCCCGTTCGAGCGGCCCTTCCGGATCAAGGCCGCGCAAGGCCGTTTCCAAGACGGCCAGCCGCTGCGCCGCGCCTTCGGACGCCGTCCGGCCCCCTTTGTCCAACAGCCGCCCGAGCCCGGCCACGTCCCCGGCCATGCGGTCCACGCGCTGCGGGCCAAAGGCCCGGTTCAGGCGGCCCGCCAGCCCGGCGACCTCCCGCCCCAGCCCCATCGGCCGCTGCGGCCCGTAGGCCCGGTCCAGCCCCTCGGCCGTGCGCACGGCCCGTTCCGCGCATCCGAAAAAATGATCCAATCCAGCCCCTTCCAGCCTGGCCATCAACGCCGAGAACCTGTCCTCCATGCGTTCCAGCCGCCGCGCGGGCGACAGCCAGACCAGGGCCTTGCGCATATGCTCGAAAGCCCCTTCCTTGCCCGACAGCCATCCGGCATATGCCCGGCCCAGGCTCAGGTCTAGGGCGTCCACCTTCTGCGCCAGCGTCTCGCGCCGGGGCCACAGCTCCTGGGCCGCATGGCTCGGGGTGGCCGCCCGCTTGTCGGCCACGAAATCAGCAATGGACACGTCCGGCTCATGCCCCACGCCGGTCACGACCGGCAACCGCGCCCGAAAAATGGCATCCGCAACTTCCTCCGTATTGAAGGCCCACAAATCCTCCAGCGACCCGCCGCCGCGAATGAGCACGGCCACTTCGGCCCAGGATTCCCCGTCCACAAGGTCGAGCGCGGCCGCAATCTGCGCGGGCGCCCGGTCGCCCTGCACCAGCACCGGATAAATACGTATCTCCGCCCCGGTGCCGCGCGTGTCCGCGATGCGCAGGAAATCCCGAATGGCCGCGCCGGATTTTGAGGTAATGACCGCCACCCGCCGGGGATTCCTCGGCAGGTCCAGCTTCCGGTCTTCGTCGAAATATCCCTTGGCCGCCAGCTTCTTCTTCAACGCCTCGAAGGCCACGGCCAGATCGCCCACGCCCTGCGCCTGGACCAGTTCGGCCACCAGTTGATACTGCCCGCGCGGCTCGTACACGTTCAGCCGCCCGGCGCAAAGCACCTCCATGCCGTCCTCAAGCCCGCTGCCGGTCAACGCCGTGCCGCCGGACGATTCCTCGATCTCGCCGGTCAGCGGGTTGACCATGTCCCCGCCCTTTTTTACAGGCTCCGCCGACCGCTGCGACGATCGGAACCAGACCACGGACAAGGCCGCGTCGCCGTCGGTCAGCGTGAAATACACATGCCCGGACGCCGGTCGCGCCAGGTTCGACACCTGCCCCCGCACCCACACGAACGGGAACTCGGCCTCCAGCAAGGCCTTGACCGATCTGGTCAGTTCGGAAACGGTCAGTATATTGGACAAAAAAATGCCTCCCATTCCCCCGGCCCCACATCCCCTCCCCCTTCCCAAACTTTTTATTACGCTTCGCTGTATTGGCGAGGGGATGATGGTTTGGTTGAAATTCTACGTTACTCCGAGGCGATGGCTGCTCCGGCTCCGATCATGATGGTGCCTGCGGTGCGGTTCATGGCCTTCCACAACCGGGTGGAACGGATGGCGTGACGGCCGCGCGAGGCGAGCCAGGCGTAAACAAGGGGGACCGTGGCGATGATCGGAACAATGATGGCCATGACCAGAACCACGTCCGTGGAATTCAAGGACCGCATGTCCACAAAACCGGGCAGGAACCCGCAGTAGAAGGCGATGGCCTTGGGGTTGCCGAGCGTCACGCACAGTCCGGCCAGAAAGCTGCGCCCCGTGCGAACCGGCAGTTCGCACGACGCAGCCGAAAAATCAGGCTTCGCCAGCCAGCAATTCACGCCCATATACACCAGATAGGCCGCGCCCGCCCATTTGAGGACCGCGAAATACGGCCCGATCTGCGAGGCGATCCAGCCCATGCCGAACAGGGCCGTCAGCAGATAGCACACATCGCCCAGGACCAGTCCCGCCGTGAATGCGCCGCCCGCCTTGAAACCGCGCGCCAAAGACTGCGCCACCACGGCTGAAATGCCCGGTCCGGGGATACACGCAAACACCAACGTCGCCAACGCCAACGCAATACCGCTCTCGATTGCCATAGCCCCTCTCCCATACGTCTGTTCCGGCCGATCAAAACCTACCACCCACAACTCCATGCTTCAACCTGAAAGCGCGGAGTTGGGAATGCCTCCGGCGGCCAGAGGGGAAACTTTTGAAAAAGTTTTCCCCTCTGGACTCCCTTTCAAAACTTCTTGTCGCTCGCTTCGCTCGATTACCTATCTATCCAAACTTTCTATTTTTTCCCGTATTTTGGTTCCTCCCGCAAAGCGCACAAAAAGCTTTGGAAAAGGATGGAGATGGGGGTCCGGGGGAAGAGGAAGGAAAGAACCTTTCACCGAAAGGTTTTTCCTTCCTCTTCCCCCGGCCGCCGGAGGCACAAAAAAAACCCCGGCGCGGATTCCGCGACGGGGGTTTCGGATAACAACGAACAAGCGGAATCTACGGGGTTTGCAGGCCCCAGCTATTCCAGATCTGATTGCGCCATTCGGCGAAGGACTCGGCGAAGGTGTCGAGGGGCAGCTCGATCTTTTCGCCGGTCTTGCGGTCCTTGGCCTCGATGATGCCGTTCTTGAGGCCCTTGCCGCCAAGCACGAGCTGCATGGGATAACCGATGAGATCGGCTTCGGCGAACTTGACGCCCGGCCGCTCGTTGCGGTCGTCGAAAGCGACGTCCACGCCCATGCCCTTGAGTTCGGCGTAGAGTTCCTCGGCCTTGTCGGCCACATCCTGATCCTTGCCGCCGAGGGCGATGAGGCACACCTCGAAGGGGGCGATGGACGGCGGGAAACAGCAGCCGTTCTCGTCGAAGTTCTGCTCGATGGCCGAGGCCACGATGCGGGACACGCCGATACCGTAGCAGCCCATTATCATATATTGGGACTTGCCGTTCTCGTCGAGGAAGGTGGCTTCCATCTTCTTGGAGTACTTGAGGCCGAGCTTAAACACGTGGCCCACTTCGATGCCCTTGGTGAACTCGATCGCTCCGCCGCATTCCGGACAGGGATCGGTGGGTTCGATGACGCGCAGGTCGGCGAACTTGACGATGTCGCAATCGCGGTTCAGTGCCAGGTGGAGCACATGGGTGTCGCCCTTGTTGGCTCCAGCCACCCAGTCAGTAGCGGCAAGCAGTTCGTGATCGGCGTAGATGGGCACGTCCTTGTCCAGCCCGGCGGGACCGGCGAACCCTACCGGAGCGTTGGTCAGCTTGCGGACCAGCGCCTCGTCGGCCAGCTCGATCTCGTTGCCGCCCACAAGGTTGCGCAACTTGACGTCGTTCAACTCGCGGTCGCCGCGAACCAACCCGGCCACGGGCTTGCCGTCCACGACGAAAAGCAGGGTCTTGACCAGCTTGTCGGCGGGGATGCCCAGAAACTCGCAGACCTCCTCGACAGTGTGCGCACCGGGAGTGGCGACCTCCTCCATGGGCGGCACGGCCGACTCGTCGGCGGGTTCGCCCTGGGGCGCCTTGACCTTGGCCTTTTCGAGATTGGCCCCGAAATCACAGGACAGGCAGGAGGCGATGGTGTCCTCGCCGGTATCGGCCAGCACCATGAATTCATGGGAGAAATCTCCGCCGATGGCCCCGGAGTCAGCCTGGACCGGCTTGAAGCGCAGACCGATGCGGGAGAAGGCCTTCTTGTAGGCCTCGAACATGTCCCAATAGGACTTTTCCGCGCCCGCCTCGTCCTTATCGAAGGAGTAGGCGTCCTTCATGATGAATTCGCGGCCGCGCATGAGGCCGAACCGGGGGCGAATCTCGTCGCGGAACTTGGTCTGGACCTGATAGAGATTGATGGGAAGCTGCTTGTAGGACTTGATCTCCCCGCGCACCAGATCGGTCATGATCTCTTCATGGGTGGGTCCGAGACAGTAGTCGCGGTCGTTGCGATCCTTGAAGCGGAGCAGTTCCTTGCCGTAATAGTCCCAACGGCCGGTCTCCTTCCATAGGTCGGCGGGCTGGACCGTGGGCAGGAGCACTTCGAGCGCCCCCGCGTTGTCCATCTCCTCGCGGATGATGTCGGCGACCTTGTTGACGGCGCGCAGGCCGAGCGGCAGGTAGTTGTAGATGCCGCTGGTCAGCTTGCGGATCATGCCCGCGCGCATCAGGAGCTTGTGGGAGACGACCTCGGCGTCGGCCGGGTCCTCCTTCAGGGTCGGGATGTAGTAACGGGAAAGACGCATCTATTCACTTCTCCTTTCTTCCAGGAATTTTTCGATTTCTTTCATGAATTCGGGCAGCAGGTTGGCGTTGCCCTTGACCTTGCGGACCACCTCGCCCTTGCGGAAGATGATGCCCAGGTCGCGACCTCCGGCGATGCCGATGTCGGCCTCGCGGGCCTCGCCCGGGCCATTGACCACGCAGCCCATGACGGCCACGGTGAAGACCTCCTCCACGCCGCGCAGGGCGGCCTCCACTTGCTCGGCCAGCTCGATGAGCCCGATCTCCGTACGCCCGCAGGTGGGGCAGGATATAATCTCAGGGCCGCGTTCCCGCAAGCCCAAGCTGCGCAGGATCTCATAGGCAACGCCGATTTCGGCCACGGGATCGTGGGTCAGGGACACGCGCATGGTGTCGCCGATGCCCTCGAACAGCAGAATACCGAGCCCCACGGAGGATTTGACCGCGCCGCGCACCAACGTGCCAGCCTCGGTGATGCCGATATGCAGGGGGTAATCCACCTGCTCGGACATAAGCCTGTAGGCCGCGATGGTCTTGAGGACCGACGAGGTCTTGAGGGAAATCTTGATGTCGTGGAAACCGCGCGCCTCAAGCATACGCACATGGCGCAGACCGGACTCGACCATGGCCTCGGGCGTCGGGCCGCCGTACGTCTTGAGCAGGTCCTTTTCGAGCGAACCTCCGTTGACCCCTATGCGGATGGGCGTGGCACACGCCTTGGCCGCCCGGACCACGGCGTCCACCTTGGCCTCGTCCCCGATATTGCCGGGGTTGATGCGCAGGCCGTCGAACCCGGCGTCCAACGCGGACAGGGCCAGCCGGTGGTCGAAATGAATGTCCGCGATGAGCGGCACCGGGGATTGGGCGCGGATGGTTTCGAGCTTGGCGGCCGCGGCCTCGTCGGGCACGGCCAGCCGCACGATCTCGCACCCCGCCTCGGCCAGTTGGTTGATCTGGGTCACCGTGGCCAGGACGTCGCGCGTATCCGTGTTGCACATGGACTGGACCCGGACCGGGTTGTCCCCGCCGATGCCCACGCCGCCGATGTTCACGACTCTTGTCTGCTTGCGTTGCATAAGGATTGGCACGTTACGCAATTTCCCCGGCCAAGCCAAGAGGCCGCAAGCGGCAAATACAGGCTCCGCGGTTGGCGAGCGACACGTTCGCCGCAGACGGTCGCCGGCCGAGAACCGCCCGGACCGGCCCCTCCGCACACGGTGGCTGGAAAGGGCCGTGGACCGCCCCACCGAGTAACACGTGCGATGGAGCATATGCATCGCCATAATCGCAACTTTTATTTTTTGGTGGACGGCTCATGGAACGCCGCTTTCCAAGCAAAAACCGAATCGCAACAGTCCGTTTTCCTTTTCCTCTTGACGCTCTTGTCCCTTTTATTTAGGAACGTCATAGTGTTACATTTTCACATTTCGTAGCAATATAATCATTTCATTCAAATTTTTTTATGCCACCAAAGGTGCTCAAATGCGAAAAAATCATCTTGTCTACGCCCTGTTGCTGCTTTTCCTGACCTTTCCCACGGACGGGGCGGCCCGCTCCCTGACCGATTCAATCGGCAGGGCCAACGAAATCCCCGACAAGGTGGACAGGGTCATCTGCTCCGGCTCCGGCTGCCTGCGCCTCTTGACCTACCTCCAGGCCCAGGACCGCATCGTGGCCGTGGACGACATCGAGGCGCGCCGCCGCAAGTTCGACGCCCGGCCCTACGCCATCGCCAACCCGCAATTCAAGGAAATGCCCATCTTCGGGCAGTTCCGGGGACACGACAATCCCGAGCTCATCCTGACACTGGAGAAACAGCCCCAGGTCATCCTCAAGACATACTCGGCCATGGGCCACGACCCCCAGGAGCTCCAGGACAAGACCGGCATTCCGGTGGTGGTCCTCAACTACGGCGACCTGGGCAAGAACCTGCCCGAGATGTATCGGAGCCTGCGCATCATGGCGAAGGTCGTGGGCAAGGAGCAACGCGCCGAGGACATTATTAATTACATGGACGGACTGATCCGCGACCTGAGCCTCAGGACCGGCGACGTGCCCGGGCAGGAGCGGTCCACGGTCTACGTGGGCGGCGTGGCCTTCCGCGGCCCCCACGGATTCCAGTCCACGGAACCCGCCTACCCTCCGTTCACCTTCGTCAACGCCATCAACCTGGCCTATGAAGCGGGCGAGGCGGGCAAGAGCATGACCCAGTCGGATATCGCCAAGGAAAAGATCGTGGAATGGGACCCGGACGTCCTTTTTCTTGATCTCTCCACCCTGCAAATGGGCGACGACGCAGGCGGCCTTTACGAGCTGCGCAACGACCCGGCCTACCGCATGTTGACCGCCGTCAAAGAAGGCCGCGTTTACGGACTGCTGCCCTACAACTGGTACACGCAGAACTTCGGCTCCATCCTGGCCAACGCCTATTTCATCGGGACGATCCTCTACCCCGAGCGGTTCGCCGACGTGGACCCGCAAGCCAAGGCGGACGAAATCTACTCGTTCCTGGTGGGCAAGCCGGTCTTCAAGGACATGGACGCCCAATTCAAGGGGATGGCATACAAGCCCGTGCCGGTGAACTGACATGCACTTCTCCGACGGACAGGTTCCCGCCGAATACAGGCGCTACATCGGCGTCAAGCTGCTCCTGATCGGCCTTGCCGGCGGGCTGCTGGTCCTGGGACTGGTGGTTTCCATCTCCATGGGTGCGGCGCACATCCCGGTTGCGGACGTCGGCCGGACCCTCATGGGCTGGGCCGTTTCCAAACGCTATGACGTCATCATCTGGAACATCCGCCTTCCCCAGGCCCTGTCCGCCATCGTGGCGGGCGCGGGCCTGTCCGTCGCGGGCGCCGTCATGCAGTCCATCCTGCGCAACCCTCTCGGCTCGCCCTTCACCTTGGGGATATCCCACGCGGCGGCATTCGGCGCGGCGTTTTCGGTGATGATCCTGGGCGGCGGCATCATGGCTTCCACCAACGCGGACGCCGTGAACATCACCAACCCGTACCTGACCACCGCCGTGGCCTTCTTCTTCAGCCTCGCCGCAGCCGGAGTCATCGTGGCCGTATCGAGACTGCGCGGGTCCACGCCCGAGGTCATGATCCTGACCGGCGTGGCCCTGGGCGCGTTGTTCACCGCCGGGACCATGTTCCTGCAATTCTTCGCCGACGACGTGCAACTGGCGGCCATGGTCTTCTGGACCTTCGGCGACACGGCCCGGGCATCATGGTCCGAGCTGGGCGTCATGACCGCCGTCACCGTCGTCACCTCCCTCTACTTCCTGGCCAACGGCTGGAACTACAACGCCATCGACGCGGGCGACGAGACCGCAAAGGGGCTGGGGGTGCGCGTGGACCGCGTCCGGCTGATCGGCATGATGCTCGCTTCCATGCTCACGGCGGTCATCATCGCGTTCCTGGGCATCATCGGCTTCGTCGGGCTTGTCGTTCCGCATATGGTCCGCAGGCTCATCGGCTCGGACCACCGCTTCCTGCTGCCGGGCTCCATCCTGGCGGGCGGCCTGCTTCTGCTCGCTTCCGACACCGCCGCCCGGCTCATCCTCGCCCCGCATATGCTGCCGGTCTCGGTTCTGACCGCCTTCCTCGGCGCGCCGGTCTTCATTTATCTTATAATAAGGGGGCAGCGGCGATGATCCTCTCCGTCACCGACCTCGACTTCGCCTACAACGGGCGCAAGGTCCTTCGCGACGTAAATTTCGATATCGAGGGCGGCGAGCTCATGGCCATCCTCGGGCCCAACGGCGTGGGCAAGACCACCCTGCTCAAGTGCATCAACGCCATCCATGCCCCGTGCGCGGGCAAGGTCATGGTCGAAAACCGCGACGTGCTCAGGATGCGCCCTGACGAAATAGCGCTCGGCATCGGCTACGTGGCCCAACGCAACGAAACCGCACGGCTGACCGTGTTCGACGCCGTGCTCATGGGCCGCAAGCCCCACATCGTCTGGCGCGTGGGCGAAAACGACCTCAAAATCGTGGATTCCGCCCTGAAAAGGCTGCACATGGCCCACTTGGCCCTGCGCCACATCGACCAGCTTTCCGGAGGCGAACTGCAAAAGGTCGCCATCGCCCGCGCACTGGTCCAGGAACCCCATCTCATGCTCCTGGACGAACCCACCTCCAGCCTGGACCTCAAAAGCCAGGTGGACATCCTGACCATGCTTCGGCGTGTGGTGGACGAGCACCGCATCGGCGCGGTCATGACCATGCACGACCTGAACACCGCCCTGCGCTACGCCGACAAGGTCCTGTTCCTCAAGGACGGGCGCATCCACTCCACCGGCCCTGCCTGCGAAGTCACCTCCGAGGTGGTCGAAGAGGTCTACGGGCTGCCCGTGCATATCCACACCGTCCAGGGCCACCCGCTGGTTGTCCCTGCCGTATAGAACCGAAAAAGGAGACTTCCCATGTCCTGCGCCATTCCCAAAGAGCAAATCGACGAAACCATCCGATTCCACGGGCACCACTGTCCCGGCCTGACCATCGGCATACGCGCCGTGGAGCTCGTCCAGCGAGAACTCGGCGAACTCGACACCCTTGAGCTGGTCACTGTGGCCGAAACCGACATGTGCGGCGTGGACGCCATCCAGTTCCTGACCGACTGCACCCTCGGCAAAGGCAACTTCATCCACAAGGACTACGGTAAACGCGCCTTCACCTTCTTCGACCGCAAATCCGGCAAGGGGTTCCGCGCCCTGCTCAAGGAAACCGGCCCCCGCAAGCCCAACGAGTGCTGGGAGGAAGCCATCGACCATTTCATGACCATTCCCCTCGACGACATGTTCACCGTCACCCGGCTCGATTGCCCCGCCCCGAGGCCCGCGCAGGTCCTCGAAAGCCTCCACTGCGCACAGTGCGGCGAGGCCGTCATGGAGTCGCGTACCCGCCGCTACGGCGGCAAGACATACTGCATCCCCTGCTTCGGGGAAATCGACCAGAAGTTGTAGAGGAATGCCTCCGGCGGCCAGAGGGGAAACTTTTGAAAAAGTTTTCCCCTCTGGACTCCCCTTCAAAACTTCTTGTCGCTCGCTTCGCTCGATTACCTACCTCTCCCTACCTTTCAACGTTTCACGTATTTTTTTGTTCATCCCGCAAAGCGCACTAAAAAGCTTTGGAAAAGGATGGAGATGGGGGTCCGGGGGAAGAGGAAGGAAAGAACCTTTCACCGAAAGGTTTTTCCTTCCTCTTCCCCCGGCCGCCGGAGGCATAAAAAAGCCCCCGCACTCGCGCGCGGGGGCTTTGCTCATTGCATTGGGAAACGGCTATTTGCCGCTTTTTTTGCCCTTCTTGCCGGCCTGTTTCGTTTCAGGCTTGGCTTCGGCCTTCACTTCCGGCGTAGCTTCCGCCTTGGTTTCAGGCATGGCTTCAACCTTCGTTTCGACCTTGGCTTCGGGCTCGGTTTCGACCTTGGCTTCAGGCTCGGCCTTGGAAGCGACGGTCATCTTTTTGGGCTTGGGCGGATTCCCGTGCTCGATCCAGGTGATCTTCTCGGTGACCGGCTTGCGGTGCGTGTCCTTCATGGACAGGCACTTGGTCGGGCAGTTGTCCCTGCACAGGCCGCAGTAGACGCAGGCATGGGGATCGCACTGCCAGGTGCCGGACGCCTTGTCCACGACGATGCACTGGCTGGGGCACTTGCGCGAACACAGGCCGCAGAGGATGCACTTGTTGATGTCGATAACCAGCTCTCCCCTATACTTGGGGAACGGAGCGCGCACCTCGAAGGGATACTTCCGGGTGACGGGCTTTTTCAGCAGGTTCCTGATGACTGTGGGTGTAAACAGCATACGACCTCCTAGCGTTCGGTGCAGCTGATGCACGGGTCGATGGACAGCACGATGACCGGCACGTCGGCCAGCTCGCAGCCCGGCAGCATGGCCAGAAGCGGCGGGATGTTGGCGAACGTGGGGGTGCGGATGCGCAGCCGGTCCAGATGCTTGGTGCCGTTGCCTCGGATGTAGTAGACGCACTCTCCGCGCGGCTGTTCGACACGGGAGAATATCTCTCCCTCGGGCGGGTTGCCCTTGACCTTGGCGGCAAGCTCGCCCTCGGGCAGCTTGGCGATGGCCTGCCGGACCAGATCAATGGACTGGAGCACTTCGCGGAAGCGGACCGTGGAACGCGCCCAGCAGTCGCCCGCGGCCTCGACCACGGGTTCGAAGTCCAGCTCGCCGTACGCGCCGTAGCCGGTCATGCGCATGTCGGACGCCACGCCGGAGCCGCGCAGGGTCGGCCCTGCGGCGCCGAGTTCCCAGGCCTGGGCCTTGGTCATCACGCCGATGCCCACGGTACGGGACTTGACCGTGTAGTCGTTCATGATGGTGTCCTGCATCGCGCGGACTTCCTTCTCGACGATCTCGATCTCGGACAGAATCCAGCGGATCTGCTCGGGGCTGAGGTCGGCGCGGACGCCGCCGATGACGTTGACCGAAACGATGACGCGGCTGCCGGTGGTCGCCTCGTTGATGTCCATGATGCGCTCGCGCACACGCCAGAACTGCATGAACAGGGACTCGAAGCCGAAGGCGTCGGCGAACAGGCCCAGCCAGAGCAGATGGGAGTGGCAGCGATGAAGCTCGGACCAGATGATGCGCAGCATTTTGGCGCGGTCCGGGACCTCCACGCCCATGAGTTCCTCGACGCTCTGCGAGTAGCAGACGGCGTGAATCATGGAGCAGATGCCGCAAACGCGTTCGCAGACGTTAATCATCTGATGGTAGTCGCGGATGTCGGCCAGTTTTTCCAGGCCGCGATGGACATAGCCCAGCGCCGGGATGGCCTCCTTGACGATCTCGTCCTCGACCTTGAGGGTCAAGTGAACCGGCTCGGGCAGGACGGGATGCTGCGGGCCGAAGGGTATAACGGTGGTTGCCATTTCAGCCCCCTATTTCTTGGGCTCGATCTTGACGTTGGACACCAGGGGAACCTGGGTGACCTCGGGGTCGAGATAGAGCGTGCGGTTGAAGTCGAGAACCAGGCCGTCGAACTTGACGTCCCACTGGTCGCGGATTTCGTTTTCCACCAGGAGGGCGGCGAAATAGACGCCGGACACGCTCGGGATGGGCTTGTCCATATCGGCCAGCAGCCGCAGGTGGGTGATCTCCAGGTTCTTGTCGAAGTGGTAGAGGATGCCGATCTTGTCTCCTTCCTGATAGGTGGAGTACGTGACAAGCCTCTGCCCGTCGTTCTTCATATTCATGACTTCGCCAACAAGGGTGTCGACGGTCACATCTATAACTTTACCTTGCATTGAATACCTCGCGTGAAGCTACTTGGCTTCTTCGACTTTCTGGGCGAACTTGGCGAGTCCCGCCACGACGCCGTCGATGATGGCCTCGGGCTTGGCCGGACAGCCGGGAACGTAGACGTCCACGGGGATGACCTTGTCCACGCCGCCCACGACATTGTAGGCTTCGCGGAAAATACCGCCGGTGTTGCCGCACGCGCCGATGGCGATGACGGCCTTGGGCTCGGGCATCTGATCGTAGATGTTCTTGAGCACCTTCTTGTTCCGGTGGTTGACCGTGCCAGTGACCAGAAGCACGTCAGCGTGCTTGGGGTTGCCGACGTTGACGACGCCGAACCGCTCCACGTCATAGAGGGGGGTCAGGCAGGCCAGGACCTCGATATCGCAGCCGTTGCAGCTACCGCAGTCGAAGTGCATGATCCACGGCGATTTGGCGCGAGATTTCTTTATGAATGATCCGAACATGATTTACCCCGCGTACAGCCAGATGAGGTTAACGACGGACATGCCCATGCCGAGCAGCCAGACGCGCTTGATCATCCAGCGCCAGGTCATACGGGCCATGGTGTTGTCCACCAGGATTTCGAGCATGTAGGTGGCCGCGAGCAGAAGCGCCATCCAGGCCACGTTGGTATGCCAGAAGAGCGCGCACAGGCCGAGCACCAGGATGGTCTCGTACCAGTGGGCGATTTCGATCAGGCCGAGGTAGGGGCCGGAATACTCGGTGAGCAATCCCTTGACCAGTTCCTGATGGCCGTGATGGGAAGTCGAGAAGTCGAACGGGGACTTCCGCAGCTTGATGGTCAGGGCGTAGCCCAATGCCAGGTACAGCAGCGGCATCTTGGCCAGCAACGGCGTCTCTTGGGCCCAGATGGCCTCGATGGAGAAGCTGCCGGTGACCATGTAGAAGCCCACGAAGACCAGGACCAGTATCGGCTCGTAGGCCAGGACCTGAATCAGCTCGCGCTGCGCGCCGACCTGGGCGTACGGGGACTTGGTGGACATGGCGCCCATGACCAGGAAGACCGCGCCGATGGCCTGCACGAAGATGACGAGCAGCAGGTCGCCCTGAGCGAAGAACAGGGCCACGGAAGCGGCCGCCGCCACGAGGTACACCCAGGCGCAGAGGATCTGCCACTGGTTGACGACCATCTTCTCTTTTCCGAAGAGCTTGGCCACGTCATAGAAGGCCTGCATGATCGGGGGACCCTGCCGCGACTGGAACCAGGCGGTTACGCGACGATCCAGACCGGCGAGCAGGCCGCCCGCCAACGGAGCGCCAACAAGTCCGATGATGACGAGAATGAGAGTTTCCATTAGAGCGCCCCTCCCAGCATGAGGACGATCAGCGCGACCGCCATTGCGTTGAAGATGGGCGTGAGCTTGGGTTCAGCGAACAGCTCGCCCAGATAGAGGTTGCCGGTGGAGAACGGCACGTCGCCGTTCATGGGACCGACGTAGGTGCCGTCAGCGGAACTGTTCACCCCGCTCACGTAGGGCGGCATGATCTTGACCCTGCGGTAGCCCGAGGCCGCCTTGACCGCGTACAGCAAGCCAAGACCGAGAACCAGGCCCAGAGGCACCACCACAAAGGTGCCGTGAGCGGACTCAAGGGAGCCGAAGCCCACGGTAAAGGGAGCCGAACCGATCCAGGGAGCCAGCAAGGAGTTGTAGATCCACGGAGAGGCCAGGGAGAGGACCACGGTACCCAGGCACAGGGTCATCAGCGGAATGCGGATGAGCAGAGGCTGGGATTCCGGCCGGGCGCCCTGCTCGCGGGTGCCCATGAGGGAACCCGCCCAGCGGGCCAGGTACACGACCATCAGGGCCGAGCCCAGGGCCAGCATGACCACCACGAAGATGTTGCTGTCGGCGGAAGCCTCGATGGCCATCCACTTGCCGAGCAGCACGCCGAAAGGCGGCAGCATCATGGAAAGGATGCCCGCGATGGTGATGAGGGCGGTCCGGGGATGCTCGCCGTACAGGCCGCGCATGTCCTCGATGTCACGGGAACCGATGGCCTGCTCGATGGTGCCGACGCACAGGAAGAGCAGCGACTTGGAGATCGCGTGGAAGAGGATAAGCAGGATCGCCGCGGTCAACGCCAACGGGGTGTTGATGCCCGCGCAGCAGATTATCAGGCCGAGGTTGGCCACAGTGGAGTAAGCCAGGATTTTCTTGCCGTTGGACTGCCCCACGCCGAGAGCTGCGCAGCTGAGGAAGGTGAACGCGCCGCACAAGGCGATGCCCGTCGACAAGAAGGTTCCGGCATAAACCGGAGCAAACCGCAGCACCACGAAAACGCCCGCCTTGACCATTGTCGAGGAGTGCAGGAGCGCGGAAACCGGGGTCGGAGCGACCATGGCCCCGAGCAGCCAGGACTGGAACGGGACCTGGGCGGCCTTGGTGAAACCGGCCAGACAGAGGAAAGCGACGCCTGTGACCATCATGGCTCCGGAGGGACCGAGGGCGAGGATCGCGGAGATGTTCAGCGTACCGGCATGAGCGTAGACCAGCATCATGCCGACAACGAAGGCCAGGCCTCCGAAGGCGTTCATCCACAAGGCCCGGATCGAATTCTTCGTGGCGATCTCGGTGGCGTCATGCCCGATGAGCATGAAGGAGCACAGGGTGGTCACTTCGAAGAAGAAGTACATCCACAGGATGTTGTTGGACAGGACCAGACCGTTCATGGCGCCCAGGAACAGCAGCATGAAAAAGAAGAACCGCGGCTGGCGGGTCTTCTTCAATCCCAGATGCTCTTCGTGTTCCTTCATATAGGGAATGGCGAAGACGCAGATGAGGGAGCCGATGATCGATACGACCAGGACCATGATCAGTGCGAGTTGGTCGCCCATCAATGCGGGCACCGCCTCGTGGCCGACCATAACCGCCTCGAACCAGACGAGCAAAGCGGTCTGGGCCAACGTGAAGCCCTGGACGAGCAGGCTTTTGTGTTTGTAACCATAAAAGAAAATGAGCCCCAGCAGCACGAAATCCAGGACGGTAACCAGGAAATCACTGCCTATGCCCAGGAATGAGCCGATCTCGATCGGCGCAAACGTCCCCTGCATAAGCAGCCCCAACGACGCAAGCGTCAGGATGCCCCCAGTGGCGAGTACGGTCAGCTTCCGCACGGACGAAGACCGCACGAAATAACAGACCGTCGCCGCTGCCATCGGCAGCAGGATGAGAAGCACTAACAGATTTGACATGAAGACCTCGTTTCAGAAGATGAAGAACGAGTACAGCAGGCACCTGGATTCCGGTTCACCTCCAACCGAAAACCAGTGCGTTTGCACTTACCCCTTAGCCTAATAAACACTTGTCCTTAGGTGAAGTTGACACCCAGGTCAAGGCCCGAACCGAACTTTTGCCTCATACTCAGGCACACTGCAACAGACCGTATCTACACACGATTTTGCACAATTTGACGTTTTTGATAAAACACGTCTCGAAAAAGTATGGAATTTAGTGAAAAAAAGCACAATACCCACCTGACATGGCCTCCGAGTGATTCGCCACCCGGACTATGAAGACTGCTCAGAAGTATCCGAGATTGGTCAGGGCGGACAGAACCGCCTCCTTGCCTCCGGCCCGGCCGGACCGTTCGCCCCCCTGCACGTCGGGAAGCGTGGTGCAGGGGCGGCAGCCAAGGGAACGGTAACCTTGATCGTAGAGTTCGCAGTACGGCAGGCCGAAGCGGGCGTGGAAAGCCCAGACGTCGGTTTCGGTCCAATCGAGCAACGGGTTGACCAGGGTGTGAGCCGGGTCGCTCCGCTTCTCCATCTCTTTTCTGGTCAGGCGATCCGGGTGCTCATCCCGGCGAATGCCGGTCAGAAGGAAATCGGTCCCGGTTTCGCGCACCGCCTTTTTCAAGGGCTCCACCTTGAGTTCTCGGCAGCAGACGAGCGGATCGCGGGCCAAGGGATACCCGTCCAGGGAAACGGCGGGACGGGCTACATGAAGGTCCACTCCCCACGCCTCGGCCAGTTGGTCGCGGAAGGCGAGCACTTCGGGGAACTTGCAGCCGGTATCAAGGTTGATGGCCCGGACAGGGCCGTTGCCGGCGTGTTCGACCAAGGTTTTCCAGATAAACAGGACAACGGTGGAATCCTTGCCTCCGGTCCAGGCCACGCGTACCCGGGCGGGGTCTATGCGGTCGGCCAGAGCTGCAAGGAGGGTTTCGCTATGCAGAACTTTCTCTTCGAGAGTGGACATTAAGTTGTTCCCGTATGGTTGTTTACACACCAACGTTGCCGCACCCCACCGCCATAGGCAAGGGGAAAATACATCTCGTTCAACACAGTTCCCCACATCCTCCCGCGCGACCTCCCATGCGCGCGTCCAGAGCAGGCAAACTCCTCATTTTCTCCCTCCGGGAAGAAAAAAATGATCTTTTTTTGAGCATCAACCCGAACACGGACAAACCCGATCAATGGAGAAAATGAGTCGCCGGAATTTTTTCCCATTCTGCCAAAATCACTTGGCGGCGGGCCTGGTTAGCCCACGGCCCTGGGCATGATCTTCGATTATCGCCCGTATGACGCGGTTTTACGGCGGTCCGTCATCCGGCTCGACGGGACAGACGAAAGCCCGCGCCGTGAGTCACGGGAAGATTTTCTCGGACAAATTTAAAAAACTGAAAAAAAGCGCTTGACGTCCGACGAGGTTACGCATAGACATGCATCTCGTTTGCGCGCCCGTGGCTCAGCTGGATAGAGCATTCGGCTACGAACCGAAAGATCGCACGTTCGAATCGTGCCGGGCGCACCACGCTAGCAAAGTCCCCCTGTAGGTCAACCTACAGGGGACTTTTCAGTTGCGCCAATCGGCGATTGACTCCTTGGACGCCTGACCGCATTCTTTGGTTGAACATCCAAGGAGGAAAGAATGGATCGACCAAAGGTGTACGTCACCCGCCAAATCCCCGAAGAAGGGCTCGCCCTGCTCCGACAGGTGGCCGAGGTGGAAGTCAACCCCGTGGACGCCCCCGTGTCCCGCACCGAACTGCTTGAAATAATCGCCGACTGCCAGGGAGTCATCGGCCTGCTCACCGAGAGGATCGACGCCGAGTTTTTCGACGCGGCTCCCAAACTCAAGGGATACGCCAACTACGCCGTCGGCTTCGACAACATCGACGTGCCCGAAGCCACCCGGCGGTCAATGCCCGTATCCAACACCCCGGACGTGCTGACCAACGCCACCGCCGAATGCGCCTGGGCGCTGCTCTTCGCCGTGGCCCGCAAGGTCATCCCCGCGGACCGGACGATGCGTTCCGGCGACTGGCCCGGCTGGGGCCCCCTGCAATTCATCGGCGGCGACGTGTCCGGCAAGACCCTGGGCATCGTGGGCGCGGGACGCATCGGCACGGCCATGGCCCGCATGAGCCGGGGATTCGATATGCCGATCCTGTACACAAGTTCAACCAACCGGCGGAACGAAGCACTGGAATCCGAGCTGAACGCCCGCCTGGTCTCCTTCGAGGAGCTGTTGGAGGCGTCAGACTACATATCCCTTCATACCCCGCTCAATCCCGGCACCCGGCATCTGTTCGGGTCCGACGCCTTTGCGCGCATGAAGCGGACCGCCTGCATCATCAATACAGGACGCGGCCCCGTCATCGACGAGCAGGCCCTGCTCCACGCCCTGAAAACCGGGGAGATCGCCGGAGCAGGCCTGGACGTATATGAAAATGAACCCGCCCTAACGCCCGGCATGGCCGAGCTGGAAAACGTGGTTCTGCTGCCGCATATAGGTTCCGGCACAGCCTCCGCGCGAGCCGACATGGCCGTGCTGGCCGCCCGCAACCTCATCGCCATGCTCGAAGGCCGGAAGCCCGAGACCTGCCTCAACCCAGAAATATACGACTAGTCAGCCGGGCTGCATGGTCCGCCGACAACCGCCCGCCGCTCTCGACGCGCGGCGGGCGGCCTGCGGCGCTCTCCGGTTCAATTTTGAACATACGGATGTTGTCTCTCCGGGCGTGAAAAGTCCTTGCGTATGCAAAAATCGCAAGCGACAGGAATAAGGGGTTTTCCCTGCACACAAACTGTGCTAACCGCCAGCCCATGAAATGCCCTAAATGCGGGACGGCCATCCGCCCCCAGGACCGTAAGTGCCGCCGGTGCGGCCAGGCTGTGAAACGGCCTATCGACGAGATCACGCGGAAAATGACGCTTTCCCCGCGTCTGGCCGTGACTTCCGGCGTGCTGCTCATCCTCGTGGCGGCGGCCCTGCTCCTGTACGGCGCGGTGGAGTTCGGGGCCGTGCTGCTCTGCTTTGGCGTGCCGCTGGCCCTCATTGGCCTGCTCATGCGTTGACCCGCCCGTTATCCTGAACGCGACGAGCCCCGCCCGGAAGAATCCGGACGGGGCTCGTCGCGTTCAGGGACCGGCGTCACGGGTTATTGCGCGCGCGTCTCCCGGCTGGCCAAACCGCCTGCGGTAAACGTCATGCTCCCGATATCGCCGAAGGTTGTGGCCTGGCGCACGGTCAGCTTGAGTGGACGGGTGTAATCAACCCGGAAAGAACGTCCTTTTTCCAAGGGCACGTCCCCGGCCAGGGCCACCAGCTTGTCGTCCGGGCCGTTGCTCCATGCGGACTCGAACACGTAGTCGCCTTCGGGCAACCTGTAGCTGCCGCCGGAAATCCACGGAATAAGCAGGTTTTGCCCACGCTCGTCGCCGAGGCGCAGGGCAAGGACAGTACGCGGCAGAATCTCGACGTAGAACGTGGACCTTGGCACACCGGGCGTCTCCCGGACGACCCGGAACAGGGTTCCGGACGAACGGTCTTCCTCAAGGGCGTACTTGGACATGAAATTGTCGGGGTCCAAAATGATCTCCCAGCCAAGGTCCTGGCCGTTGTTGGCCCAGGGGATGGCCACGAACCCCTTGAGGTTGACCACTTCCTTGAGGTCGCTGCCCCAAATCCCTTCGAGAATGAGCTGGTCGCCGAGTACGGCATGGAGGGTTTCGCCCTCGCGCACGAAAATTGGGTTGCCGTTGAGCCAACAGACGAACACCGGGGTATCGTCGCCCGGCGCGTTGGGAAGCCTGCCGGTCCAGCGAACCTGCGCCTCGGCTACCTTGCGGCCGTCGGAGCGCAATTCCAGCTCTGAGAACTGTTCGAGAACCATGCGCCGGGCGTTGATGAGGTTCACGCCAGGCCGGTCCGAGGCGAACAGGGCAAGTTCCGGAGCGAACTCGGTCGGTCCGGCGGAAACCTGCTTCACGGCCAGGGTCGAACCCGGGGCCAGATTAATGACCTTGTCCTTGCCCAGGGTGCGGCCGTTGACCATGACCGTCACACCCTTCCGGGCATAGGCCTGCACATCCTCGTCGGTGAACTCGGGCGGAACCACTTCGACGCCGAGACGGTGAAGAAGCATGATGGTGGCGGTCAACTGCTGCCGGACCTTCCAGTCTATCTGAATGATGGACTTGGAGACCTCCACGGCCACGGCCGGGATGTTGTGCTCGGCCAGCGCGTAGCAGGTCAGGGATTTGCGCATCTCGGGATAATTGGTGCCCTGGTCGAAGGTCCTGGTGTTGAACAGCCGGAACTTGTAGTCGCTCATCCCGATGTGGTTGTTGAGTTCGTCCAGCACAGGGGCCACGGTCCCGGCCAGATCGATCTGGTTGTAGGCCAGGGTGTCCACGATGAAGGACTGTCCGTACCGCTTCGGGTTGCGCAGGTTGTCCACGTAGGTCGGGTTGTAGAAGCCGCTGCCCTCGTGCAGATGGATGAAGGCGTCCGCCTGGTTGAGGAGGTAGCGGATGACCCGGGCCACGCGGTCCTCGTAGAAGCGGTTGTAATTTTGGTCGAAGCGGCGGTTCATGTCCACGTTGATCTGCCGCTTGCGCAGGTTGATGGACGGCACGTTGGCCCGAGGCAGGACGATCAGGTTGCCCCGCAGGACCTTGCCCTGTGAAAGGAGTTGGGCGGTGATGTACCCGGCGGTTTCATCGCCCTGGATGCCGCCCTGGACCATGACGGTGGGCCCGGGCTGCCCGCCCTGGAGATAGACGACCTTGAGAGGGTATTGTGTGCCCGCGAAAAATGAATGCTCCCACGATCCTGCGTCGGCCGGGGAGGCGAAGGAGAGGAAGAGGATCAGGCTAAGAAGCCAGAATGTGGTAGAAGGGATACGTTTCGGCGAAAACGACATCTCCATCCTTTCCCTTGATTTCAAGCCGCAACCCGAAGAGATCCTTGCGCTCCATGCCTTCGGGCAGGAGGAAGGTGGTTTGAATGCGCTTGAATCGTTGAATCTGGAACGACAGGTCGTCCTTGTTGGTTTCGGCGTCCTCGGCCGCGCCGCCCTTGGTCAGAAAGATGAAGTCCGCCTGCCCGGCCATGGACTTGGTGGCCTGGAGGTTGTTCAGCTCGAAGGAGACGGTCAGCTTGCGCCCCGTCAGCTTGGCCTGCATGTTTTCCACGCCGACCTGGCGGGTGTCGGCGCGGGTGAAAATCTTGTTCAGGTTGATTTCCTCGCGCGGCTCGGGGTGCTCCGCCTCGGTCGTGGCGGCGGACAGGAGGGATTGCAGTTCGGTAGCGTCGTAGGATTCGAGGATTTTCTCCATGTTCCCCAGCCGTTCCAGACGCACTTCGGCGTCCACCAGACGCTGTTCCAAATCCTTCTTCTCGGTTTGGAGCGCGGCGTTGATCCGGAACCCGCGCACTCCCATATAGATGCCGCCTGCGGCGCACAGAAGCAAAAAGACCTGGCTGAAGACAAACATCTTCAGCCAGAACGGGCTTAGGCGATATCGGGACACGTCCCGGTCATCGCGCATGAAGAGCACGCTGTACTTGGAATCGCTCATCTCATCCGTCTCCACTGCTCACTGTCGATTTTCCAGGAGTCGCCTTCGGGTACCAGGATCAAGGTCTTGCGGCCTCTGTCCTCATACCCCCCGGCATCGGCGAAAACCTGGTCAAAGGCCACCTTGAGCCCCATGGGATGCAAAGCGACTTTCAGGTCATCAATTTCCAACCTAACAGGAGGCTTCTTGGCCCACAACGTCTTTTTGTAATCGGCGATATCGGCCGCCCCGCGACGCCCTCCCTGGTCGGCGTCCCGCTCGTAGAAACTCCCGTATGCGGCCACGTCGGCGGCAAGCCACGCCTCGCGCCATTTCTCCACCAGCTCCCTGGCCTCGACCGTCTTGGCGGCCAGATACTTGCCGTCCAGTTCTTCGGTGACGGGGACGTACTCGCGCCCGGCGATGCGCCAGCGGCCCTGCTCGTCCTGCACCCAGTAGAACCGTTTGCCCGTGGTGGAGGCCATGCCCCTGGTCCGGTAATACTGGTCGAACCAGGTCACCCAGTAGCCGGGGCCGGGAATGGCCCTGACGTTGTCCACCATGACGTGTATCCAGGGCTGGGCGGAGAATATGTTGCGCTTGTGCGCCTCGAACCCGTCGAAATCGAGTCCCTCGGACATCTTGAGGAGCGGCTCGTCGTAATAGGAAAAGAACGCCTCGTCCTTGGCGCCCCAATCGCGGGCCCAGGCTTCCAGGGTCTTGACCAGATTCATGGCCGTGATCTCGCTTTCGCCCGGCTCCGGGGTCCAGTCGACGTCGTCGGCTATGACCACCGGAGTGCCGTAGGCCGCGTCCAGGGCCACGTTCTTCATGTCCGGGACCTTGAGCGCAACGCAGCCGAGCGTATCGCGGGGCAGGAAGGTCTTGCCCCGGCCGTGCAGCCAGATGCCGGAGCCGGTCTTGCCCTTGATGCGGTCGATCGGATTGGGATAATTCAAGGAATAGGCGATATTTCCGTAGAGATCCCAATCCAGCTCGCGGTTGATGCGGCGGCCGACGAAATAAACGCCCTCGGGGGTGCGCATATCGCCTTCAACGGCCTTGTCGCCCAGGGACTGCCCTGTGGTACAGGGAAAACGCCGCACCTCGTGCAAGGGCGACTTGCGTTCGAGCACGATCAGCTCCTGCGCTCTCTTGTCCACGGCGATGATTCGCTCCGGCCCGTAGGAATGGGAGGAAAGCAACGGCGTCCAACCCCCGGCCAGGGCCGTTGTCGCGGACATAATGAGTGTCAGGACGATGAGTGCTACCCGCATGTGCTGTTACTACCCGCTCCTGGTTTCACCAAACCGGCTCCCGGCGTTCCGGCGAGCCTATTTCCCCGCAGCCAGCAATTCCTGGCGGGTGAAGATGGCGTCGAGCTCCAGCCCGGCCTCCTTCAGCCGCTCACGGCCGCCTTCCTCGCGATCGAGGACGGCCAGCACGCCTGCAATCTCGAGCCCGGCATCGCGCACGCGCTCGGCGGCGGTTATGAGCGTGCCGCCGGTGGTGCAGACGTCCTCCAGCAGGACGACCCGGTCGCCCTCGCTGAAGTTGGCCAATCCCTCAAGGTACTGGTTGGTGCCATGACCCTTGGCCTTCTTGCGGATGATGAAACCGGGCAGCGGCCGTCCTTCCAGGAAGGACACCACGGTCACTGCGGAGACCAGCGGGTCCGCCCCGAGAGTCATGCCGCCCACGCCCTGCACCTCGTAGTTCTTGAGCATCTCCACGAAGAGCCGCCCGATGAGGTAGCCGCCCTCGGCATTGAGCGCGGTCTGCTTGCAGTCGAAGTAATAGTCGCTCTTCTTTCCCGAAGTCAGCGTGAAATCGCCTTCCTTGTAGGAGAGCTTGAGCAGAAGCCTTGCCAGCCGCGATTTGAGTTCCGTCATCCTGTTATCCCTCGAAGACGCGATGGAAAACCACGTCTTCATAGCGTTTGTAATACGAAGGGTCAAAAGCTTCGTCAAGTTCGTTGGAACCCAGATGTTTCTTAACTTCCGGGTCGTTACGCACCTCGTCCTCGAACTGGACGCGGTTTTCCCAGCAGCGCATGGCCACGCGCTGCACCATTTCGTAGGCTTCCTGCCGCTTCAGGCCGGTGTCGATGAGCTTGTTCAGGACACGCTGGGAATAGAAAAGGCCGAAGGAGCTGAGCAGGTTCCGCTCGATGACGTCCTCCTTGACCACCAGCCGTTCCAGAACCCCGGCCATGCGGTGCAGCATGTAGTCGATGAGCGCGGTGGTGTCGGGCATGATGACCCGCTCCACGGAGGAATGGGAGATGTCGCGCTCATGCCACAGGGCCTGGTTTTCCATGGCCGCAAGGGAGTTAGAGCGGATCAACCGGGCCAGGCCGCAGAGGTTCTCGGCGGAAATGGGGTTCTTCTTGTGGGGCATGGCGGAGGAGCCCTTCTGGCCCTTGGTGAAGCCTTCCTCGACCTCGGAAACCTCGGTGCGCTGCAAGTGGCGCAGCTCAAGGCCAAGCCGCTCGATGCCCCCGGCCAGCATGGCCAGGGAGGTAAAGAACTGGGCATAGCGGTCGCGCTGCACGATCTGGGTGGAGTGCGGGTCCGGCGCAAGGCCGAGCGCGGCGCAGGTGCGCTCTTCGAGCTCGGGACCGGAGTGGGCGAAAGTGCCCACCGCGCCGGAGAGCTTGCCCACGCGGATGTTCTCGCGGGCCGCCTCGAAACGCACCTTGTGGCGGGCGAACTCGGCGTAGAAGCCGGTGAACTTCAGGCCGTAGGTGGTGGGCTCGGCGTGGATGCCGTGGGTCCGGCCCATGCAGATCAGGCCCTTATGCTTGTAGGCAAGGCCCTTGAGCACCTCAAGGATGCGGTCGATGCCTTCGGAAATAATCACCCCGGCACGGGTCAGGAGCAGCCCGTTGGCCGTGTCGACGATGTCGGAAGAAGTGCATCCCAGATGAATGTAACGGGAGCTCGGCCCGACCTTTTCCTCGACGGCGGACAGGAATGCGATGACGTCGTGCTTGGTGGTCTGTTCGATCTCCAGGATACGGTCGACGTCGAAATCCGCCTTCTCGTGAATCTCGTCGCAGGCGGCCTGCGGGACCCTTCCCATTTCGGTCCAGGCCCTGACCACCGCCAACTCCACCTCAAGCCAGACCCGGAACTTGTTTTCCAGGGTCCACAACGCCCGCATCTCCGGACGGGAATACCGTTCAAGCATCGTCTCTTTTCTCCATTTTTGGGTGCTCGCCGCGCAAGTGGTACACTATGGCAACGGAGCTGTAAAAACTCAAGTGGCGCGGAGCCAATAAAAAAGGCAGCGGGTGCTGCCTTTGGCGCGTGTCTAGGACGCTGAACCTGCGCTCGATGTATCCGCCTTGGCGGGACAGGCCGGGGCCGCTTGCGGCTTGGCCGAGGTCTCTGATCCGCCGCTGTCGGCGGGCGACTGCGCTTCGCCGGGTTTGTTCCCGGCGCTCGTTCCGCCATAACCGTCGGCGTACCAACCGCCTCCCTTCAGATGAAAGGAAGAGTGGGAAATGAGTTTCTTGGACTCGCCCCCGCACTCGGGACAGCGCATTTCGTGTTCTTCGAACCCGGACTGCCACTCCTCGAACACGGCGTGGCAGGAATTGCATTGGTACTCGTAGATGGGCATGACTTAAAACGTTCCTTCGATGACAAAGGCAAAAATTCCAGCGCCTCATGCGGGGCGCTAACAAGCCCCGGCGCCGTGCGCGCAACGCACGGCCCGGCGGGGAAACGCGCCGGCTTGGGGGCGCGGCGCGGACAAACGACTGGGTTAGGCCTTGGCGGCCTTGGCTTCCCGGATGCGGGCCTTGATGGCCTTCTGGCGGCGGTGACGCTTGCGATCCAGTTCCTTCATGCGCTCATGCTTCTTGTGGCGTGCCATGGTTATCTCCTTAGATATTTAGGCCCGGTATGGGCTTTTCTTTCTTGCGAGCCGCACTTCATATAACAACTGCATCCGCTTTGTCTACCCCCGGCTTGCCGGATTTCCCCTTGACTCGAAACGGTATGATGACCATATTCCCGAATCCAAGCATAAATTCAAAGGAGCAAGATCATGCTCAGAAGCGTCAGCGTAAAGAATGCCATCAACGATGCCCTCGAAATCTTCCAATTCGACCAATGGGTAAGGTTCTATTTCACGGTTGATAAAGACGGCGGATTGCGAATAGAAATTCCGGAGGAAAAGCTGCGGAAACTCGAGGCGGAATACCCTGTCCTCTACAGGTTCGCGGACATGGTCAACGACGCTCCCCTCGACTACAAACGCTCCCAGGACAACGTCTGCTCCTTTGTCGCGTCGCGCCTGGACGGCGAGAAGTACGAAGCCACGGTCCTGCCGCAGGTTTTCGACGACGCCCGGTTCAAGGTGGAGATGTACCTGTTCAACGTGTGGCAGAAAATGCACGAGCCGCACCTGGACGAGGAATACCTCGATTTCAGCGAATGGATGGAAATGTACGAGGGCTGGAACTCCCTGGACGAAGTCAAGGAGTACCGCTCCAAGCTGCTCGAAAGCGGCGTGGATCCGCAGACCCCCGCCTGCGGCACCGCCCAGTAGCCCCTGCGCAAGCGCGCGAAAAAGCCCCCTCGACCAATAGGTCGCGGGGGCTTTTTCGCGCGCTTCGACACACGGCTATTTCTTCTTTTTAGGCCGCTTTTCAGGCTCCCGCTCCACGCCGGTGACCTTGCCGCCCTTGCCCTTGATGATAACCGTCTTGTGGTGCTTCTCGTCCCGGTCTCCGTGCACGGCCTGGCCGTTTCTCCTGTCGCCCTGTTCGGAGGCCGCGAGCAAAGGACCCGCCGGGAAACGGACGTCCGCGGCCCGGACCGGGGAGAGCATCACGAGAGTGAGGACTGTCGCCAATAGTATTTTCTTCACTCGGGCCTCCTGCGCCCTTCAAGCAAAGGGCGTTCCCAAATGAAATCGCTGCGACTTCAATGCGTTGCCCATGCCCGACTTTTCGCGCGCGCCCAAAAATGCGCACCCGGGAACCATACGTTCCCGCTCGGGGCAATGGTATCCGCACCGCTTCCGCGCGTCAACGGCGGGTCAGTAGCGGAGCTTGTCGTCCAGGTAGACCGAAAGCACGGCCTCGTCCACGGCGCGGCGGGCCTTGGCGTCGCCGGGGTCCACGGAGGCGGCGAAAGCCAACATGCCCTTTCGGGTGTAGACGATGTAGGCCAGATTGAGTTTGGTCTCGCCGTCCCGAGAGACCTCGGTCTCGATGCGCAGGGTCTTCTTGTCCTTGAAATAGGAGGCGTCCTTGAAGACCGTAACAGGATCGCCGGGCAGGCGAGCCTGGTCGCGAATGGACCGGGTCAGGGAGCGGATCAAAAATCTATTGAAGTTGGAGATGTCCGAGGCCTGCATCTTGCGGCCCGGCTTGACCTCCACCAGAAGGGAGCATCCCCGGCCGTCGGCATTGACGTAGCCGGCTTTCCAATCCGGGGCCATGCCCTGGACAGGCCACGGCATACGCGCCCGCTCGGCCGAGTCCAGATAGTCCGCCGAGGCTTCGGTCCAATCCTGGGGCAGCCAGATGGTATAGCCCACGTCCGGGTTGCAGTAGGGAAGCGACGCCCAGACCGGAGCCGAAAAGATGATCATCGCGATCACGGCGACAATAAAAAACAATATACGCATTGGGGGATTCCTCCGCTTCACGACTGTGAAGCGCTCAGAGCAGAGTTAGACCATACACGGCCCGGCCCGCCATGGCAACCGCCAATGCAGCCATTTTCTCGGCCTTCCCCTTTTCTCTTTTCTGATTTTGTCCTATAGCGACAGATAAGCGGAAACACGAAATCGGAGGTTCATCATGCTGAGCTACACTTGTATCGTCGAAGGCAAGGTCACGGGAGGCAATTTCCAATCCTGGGTTCAGAGCACCGCCCAACGCCTGGGACTCAAGGGCTGGGTACGGAACATAGCCGACCGCAAGGCCGAAATCCTGTTGCAGGGCGAGGCGGCGATGTACGCGGCCTTCCGCGAGCACCTCAAGACCGAGGCCCCCATCGTGGACAAGATCGAGATCACCTGCAACTCCTTCGACCACGACAAGACGTACGACGTATTTGAAATCCGGGGCTGATTTCCCGGCCCTCGATCAACCGGCCCGCCCGCTGCGCCCCACGGCGTGACGGGCGGTATCGTTTGCCGCGCGCTTCGATTGCGCCCCCCACCCGGATGCGGTAGGAGACTTGCCATGCCCGAGGCCCGCCACCTGAATATCGCAACCAAGCTGACCATCTGGTCATGCGCCCTGATCGCGGTGTTCTTCGCCACCTCGGCCTACCTCTTCCGCCAGGTCAGGCAGGACGCCGACATCGCCGCCCTCATCGTCACCGAAAACCACGCCTTGGACTCGGCCATACAGCGCATGCTCGAACGCCTCGGCAACGTGCAGAACAACATCCGCCGCTACCGCATCCTGGGCGGCGACCAGGCGGCGGTGAGCTTCATCGTCGAAGACCTGACCCGGTTCGGGGAAATCCTCAACGAGACCATCCGGGAACATCCCCGGTACGCCGAAGAATGGAAGGAGCTGACCTCGGAATACGAGATCACCCTGGACCCGGCCAATTCCCCGGGGGACAACCTGGCCCCCGACGACACGGTCCGCGACTGGACCGACATCCTCGAACAATCCCTGCTGGACAACCAGGCCGACCTCGAAGCGCGGTTGACCGCCCTGCGCGACGCGGGCCGTCACGCCGCGAACGTGGGCATGTACGGGCTGGCCTTCTGCCTGATCGTGGGCGTGGGGGGCAGCCTGCTGCTGGCCTATACCCTGAACCGCTCCCTGACCGAGGTGCGTCGCGGCATCCGCGAACTCGGCGAGGGAGCCGCTCCACGGGACGTGCGCATCCTGTCGGGCGACGAACTGGGGGAGCTGGCCCTGGCCTTCAACGCCATGGCCGCGCGACTCAGACGCGAAGAGCGTATGCGCGCCGACTTCATAGCCATGCTCTCCCACGAGATACGCACCCCGCTGACTTCGGTGCGCGAGGCCGTGGACCTCATCGGGTCCGGCGCCTTCGGCGAGGTCAACGAAAAGCAGAAGCGGTTCCTGGACATCGCCGAGCAGGAGTCCGACCGGCTGTCCGCCCTGCTGACCAGGCTCCTCTCGGTCTCGCGCCTGGAGGCCCAAGAACTGGAACTCGCCCCGGAGCGCATGGACGCGGCGGAATTGGTGGCATCCACCCTGGAACGGATGACGCCCACGGCCAAGGCGGCCCATGTGGCCCTGAATGCGGATGTCGAGCCAAAACTCGCCGTCCGGGCCGATCCAGAGCACATCCGCCAGGTGTTGACCAATCTGGTGGGCAACGCCGTGAAGTTCTCCGGCCGGGATGGATCGGTCCTGGTGAGCGCCGTCCGCAGGGACGGGGAAGCGGTCTTCAGCGTCGCGGACGACGGGCCGGGCATCCCGCATGACGAACAGGAGCGCATTTTTCTCAAATACTACCGCGAACCCGGCGTGAGGGAGAGCATCGACGGGGCCGGGCTGGGCCTGGCCATCTCGCAACGCATCGTCCTGGCCCACGGGGGCCGCATCTGGGTCGAGAGCGAACCGGGCCGGGGTTCCGTCTTTTTCTTCACACTGCCCGCCACTTCCTGACGAGGAGCATCCATGAGCGCGAAACCGGACATTCCGACCATACTCGTGGTCGACGACGACGAAAACATCCTGCAGGTGCTCGAAGCGCGCCTGCTTTCCTCCGGGCTGAGCCCGCTGCTGGCCGACCGGGCCGAGACCGCGCTGGAAATGCTGGCGGACGAGCCGGTGGACCTGATCGTCTCCGACGTGAAGATGCCCGGCATGGGCGGACGGGGGTTGCTCAAGGAAGTCATGGAAAACTGGCCGCACATCCCGATCATCATGCTCACGGCCCACGGGACCATCCCGGACGCCGTAGGGTCCATCCAGGATGGGGCTGCCGATTACCTGACCAAGCCGTTCGACGGCAAGGAGCTGGTCCGCCGAATCCGCGCCAGGCTCGAAACCCGCGGCGAGGCGGCTCCGGGCGGCGCGCCCGGCGCGAAGCCCGCTGGACGGCCCTCTTCCCGCCCCGCCCCCAAATCCGGCGCACACGGCCTGATCGGCGGACAGGCCCCGGCCATGGCCCGGTTTCTGGAACGGCTGGACAGGGTTGCCCGCTCAACGGCCACGGTCCTGCTCTTCGGCGAGTCGGGCACGGGCAAGGAGATGGCCGCGCGCATCCTGCACGACGCCAGTCCCCGTGCGGGCGGTCCCTTCGTGGTGGTGGACTGCGGGTCCACCCAGCCCACCCTGCTCGAAAGCGAACTTTTCGGCCACGTCAAAGGGTCCTTCACCCACGCGGTCAAAGACAAGAAGGGGCTCATCGAGGAAGCCGACGGCGGGACCCTGTTCCTCGACGAGATCGGCAACATCTCCCCGGAGATGCAGACCCGGCTGTTGCGCTTCCTCCAGGAAGGGACCATCCGAAGAGTGGGCGACAACGGAGAGCGGACCGTGTCCTGCCGGGTCATCGCCGCCACCAACGCGAACCTCCCGAAGATGGTCGCGGACGGCGGGTTCCGCGAAGACCTCTACTACCGCCTCAAGGTGGTTACGCTAACCATCCCTCCCCTGCGCGAACGGCGCGAGGACATCCCGGCCCTGGCGGACGGGCTTCTCGAACGCCTCTGCGCACGCCAGGAACGTCCCCGCGCGAAGCTCTCGGACGCGGCCCTGCGCCTGCTCGAGAATCATCCCTGGCCGGGCAACGTCCGGGAGTTGGAGAACACCCTGGAGGCGTCCCTGGTCTTCTGCGACGGGGAAACCATCGGAGCCGAAGATCTCCAGCTCGAAACGCCGTCCCCCGGCTCGCCGCATGTCTCCGGAGAAAGCCTCTCCCTGGAGGACAACGAGCGTGAAACGATCATCCGCGCCCTCAAGGCGGCGGGCGGAGTCAGAAAGGTCGCCGCAGACCGTCTGGGAATCAGCCGCCGGGCCATACATTACAAAATAAAAAAATACGGCATCGACGGAGAATAGCTGCCTTTCCACCGGGAATAGCCCCATGTCCGGGGTTGCGCACGGCAAACCGCTTGTATATGTTCTAGGTCACTATACCGGCGGGTCCGCAGAGGCCCTGGAGACACTTGTTAATGAGCGAAACCAAGATCCTGTTGGAGTCGGGCACCAATGAGCTCGAAATCGTCGAATTCTATCTCGACGAAATGCGCGCGAAAGGCGGCTACCGGGGGTATTACGGCATCAACGTCGCCAAGGTCCTGGAAATCATCCAGATGCCCGAGCTGACCGAGATGCCCGAAGCGCCCCACGAATCCGTGCTCGGCGCGTTCACTCTCCGCAACGAGGTCATTCCGCTCATCGACCTGACGGGATGGCTGGGCAAGACCCGCGCGGAGAACGAGCCGCCCAAGGTCATCGTCACCCAGTTCAACCGCACCAAGAGCGCGTTCCTGGTTTCGGGCGTGACCCGCATCCACCGCATAGGCTGGCAGGAGGTGGAGGCCCCCACCAACTACGTCTCGGCCCTGACGGTCAATTCCATCACCGGCGTGGTCAAGATTTCCGGGCGGATCACCTTCATCCTGGACATGGAAAAGATTTGCATGGACCTCAACCCCGAGGGCGAGCCGGACCTGGATCCCTCCCACGCCGTCAGGGAGACCATAGCCCACAAGGAATACCGGGTGCTCCTGGCCGACGATTCCGCCATGGCGCGCAAGATGATCGCCAACATTCTGACCTCGGCCGGTTTCAAGGTCCAGACGGTGGAAAACGGCGAAATGGCCCTGCAATACCTGCTCAAGGCCAAGGCCAAGGCGGCCGAGGAGAATTGCTCCCTGGACCGGTTCGTGAACCTGGTGGTCACGGACATCGAAATGCCTTCCATGGACGGGCACACCCTGACCCGGCGCATCAAGGAAGACGCAAGCCTCAGAAGCCTGCCGGTCATCCTCTGTTCTTCCATCATCACCGAGACCCTGCATCACAAAGGCATGGCCGTCGGGGCCGATGCGCAGATTTCCAAAGCTGAACTGAGCGAACTCGCCCCCCGGGCGATGAAACTGCTCGAAACCCAGGCCGACTAGACCGGACCCCGAGGCAAAGAACGCATGAAACCCGGAATCGCCAAAAAGTTCTTCGCCTACCTGGCAAAACACTATCCGGTAATGTGCGCCTCGGGCGCATTCCCGCTCATGCCGCCCGTGACGGACGCTTCCAAACGTCTCGACCGGCTGGACGATCTTTCCCGCAAGGGCATCCCCCGCCACCTGGCTTCCCTCGAATCCTTCCGCCAAACCTTCCTCGCCGAAGCGGACAAGGCCACGGACCCGCTGGACAAGGCGCGGGCGCAGGCCCTGGCCATGAACGCGGGCGGCGCCATCGCCGAGCTGGACGGCATCCGCGCCTGGGAACGGGCGCCGGAACTCTATCTCCAGGTGGCCTTCACGGGACTCGAACAGGCCGCCGACCTGCCCGCCAAGAACGAACGGGCCAGGCAGAAGCGATTCATCGCGCGGCTCAAGGCCGTTCCCGCCCTGCTCGCCCACGCCACTGAAAACGTCGAAGCCGCCAGCGCGGCTGGGCGGGCCAACTCCCAGACCATGGTCCGGGACTGCGCCCGCTACCTGACCGAACTGAGCGGCACGGAACTGGGCCACGCGGGCAGGGCCCCCCGTTTCCTGGCAGACGCCCTGGCCTCCCTGCGCGAATATGACCGTTTCATCACCTCCAGGCCCGTGATCCCCGACCCGGATGGACCGCCCTTCAGCTACACGGCTGAGCACGTCCTCGGCACGACCCGATCCGTGGAGGAGTTGCGCGACCTGGCCGAAGCCGATTTCGACGCCCGGCTGACCTCCCTCAAACGGCTGGAATCCTCGATCGGCGGCGGGTCTTGGCTGGAACTGTACGAAGGATACGAGGGCCCGCCGACTGACGGTCTCGCTCCCCTGGACCTGATTATCCGCGAGATACACCGGCTGCGCAGCTTCGTGCAGAACGGCCCTCTGTCCGGGGTCTTCGCCGATTCCGGCCTGCGCATAGAGCCACAACCCCGGCACATGGCGTCCGGCCTGCGGCCCATTCACCATGACCCCGTGCTCGGGGCCTGGGAAAACGAGCCGTCCCGCTGCTACGTCAGTCCTCAGATTTTTACCGGCAACAGATTCCGGGACACCCCCGCCCACCTGGCCCGCATTCGCCGCGAATTCCCCTTCCTTACGGCAATGCAGACATACCCTGGACGCCACCTGCTCGATTCCCAACGCCGCGCGCTCGACGACCCGATCCTCAGCCAGGTGACCAACCCCCTGTTCATGGCGGGCTGGCTGGCTTTCTCCGAGCATCTTCTCGATGAGCTGGGCTATCTGGAAACCGATCTGGACCGGCTGGTCCGCCATGTGCGCGGCCTGCGCCGGGCGGCCCTGGCCCGCATCGACTGTGAACTGGCTTCGGGCAACCTGGACCAGGACCACTGTCTGGCCATCCTGGACAAGGCTGGGTTCACCAGGGAGGAAGGAATGGCCGAGGCCAAGCTCATCCGCATGGCCCCCGGCCACAGGGTCATGCCCATTCTCGGCCTGCACGAGCTGACCGAACTGCGGCGCGAATGGCGGCTCGACCTACCGCTCTTCTGCAAGACCCTGTTCGCCGAAGGGCAATTGCCCCTGCCCTGCATCGCGCGCCGACACATCCGCTGACCGCATTCACGGCGCGGTCCGGCTTTATCTAGAGGCTGGACAGATTGCCGAGGGACGACAGGTGGGTGGCCCTGGTCACCTTGACCTGATCGGAAAGCATCTCGATGCTTTCGATATTCGTGAGGAAAAAATTGGTCAGATCGGCGTCGAGCTTGCCTTCATCCACTTCCTTGCGAAGAATCTTCATGGCTTCGCTGCGGGTGTATGCGGGCTTGTAATGCCGCTCCTGGGTGACCGCGTCGTAAATATCCACGATGGCCATAAGGCGGCTCTGGAGCAGGATTTCCTCTTTTCCCAGACCGTCAGGATAGCCCGAACCGTCCAGCCGCTCATGGTGCTGGCGGATAATGGTCAGGAGATTGCCGTAGCCGTCCTGCATGGGGATATGCTGCAAAATGCGCTCGCTCTCGGCCGGATGACGCTGAATCTCCCTGCGTTCGTCCCTGGTCAAGTTGCCGTAGGTGAGCAGCAGGTTTTCCAATTCGTCATCATACAGATAACGCAGATCGGTCCCGTTGCGGCGCATGACCCTGGCTCCCAGCTCGCGGACGAAATCCAGATCGGCCGCGTCCGGGACCATGGCCTTGTTCACGTCGCAAAGGCAATTATAGGCCCTTCCCCAATCGAACTCGTCGAACTGGCCCAAAAGCTGAAAGCGGGCCCGGACGACGTCCATGCGCCGCTCGGACAGCCTGGTGCGCTTGGTCAGGACATCCTCCTTGATGCCGATCTTGCCCACGTCGTGCAGAATGCCCGCGTAATAAATCTCGCGCAGTTCGTCGTCGCTGAACGCCTCGCCCCGATATCCGCCAGCTTCGTTCAGTGAGTGGGCGAAGGCCACGGCCAGATGGGCCACCCGCTCGGAATGTCCGGCGGTGTAAGGGTCCCGCGAATCGATAGCCTCGGCCAAAGCCTGGAGGATGGCGTTCATGAGCTTCTGGATGCCCTCGAAGTTGAAGGCGTTCGAAACCGAAATGCCCGCCACCGAGGCAAGGGTGGACAGGCTTCGCCGATGAGCGGCCTCGAACACCCCCGTGTTTCTGGACGCGAGGATGAGCGCGCCCTCGCATCGATTGGGCGAATTGACGGGAATAAGGATCATGGACCCGAGCCCCGGGAGTTCGCCGTCCCAACGCGACTCCTTTTCCAAATCATTGACGATCTCGGCCCGCCCCGAGGCGACAACCTCCTGGAACAGGGCGCTGTCCACCATGGGCTGAAGATAGGTGCCGAAGGGAAAACCGAATTGCACGGCCAGACGGAACATCTTGCGGCTTGGCTCCAGCAGGAAGATCATGCCCAGCTCGCCTGGATAGTTCTCCAGCCGACACTCGTCTATGAGCGCGTTGACCACGTCCCGCATGTGCAGGGAAGTATTGATATTCGGCACCGAGCGGTGCAGCAGGGCCAGCTCGCGGTACTTGGCCAGCGCCTCCTCGGCGATGGAACGCCGCGCGCGCTCCATATCCACGAGTTCCTGGATGGAATAGGCGACGAGATCAAGCAGGTCGGCCCGCCCGGTTCCGTCGTCGGGATCTTCGGAGCGCAGGAACAACCGGCCCGAATGCGTCTCGTCGAAGCGGATCGGAACGCTGAGGACCCCCGGTTCGCCCGCGCCGAACCCATCGGCCGAGGCCGGGCCTTCCACGATGAGCACTGCACCATCGAAACTCATGGCCAGGGAACACCGCCCGCCGCTCAGCCTGGCCGCCTTACGCAGAAGATTCCGCAATACGCCGGGACGTATGTATTTTTTGAGAACTATCATGAAAAAAGATCGATTGCCGCTAAAATCCGGCTACAATTCGAGGAGCTCCTTGGATACCCGCAGAATCTCGTCGGGATCGAACGGCTTGGTCATGTACATCATGGCGCCGAGTTCCAACCCCTGTTTGCGGTCAACTTCCTGTCCCTTGGCCGTGAGCAGAATGATCTTCACATCGGCGAGGGAGGCGTCGTCCTTGATGATGCGGCAAACCTCGTAACCGTTCATCTTGGGCATCATGATATCGAGAAAGACCAGATCGGGGCGTTTGCTGCGGATGAACTCCAGGCCCTCCTCCCCATCGGAGGCGGTGTACAGGTCAACTTCAAATTCGTCCTCAAGCTCCTCAAGCGTCTGCTCAAGCAGCATCTTGATGTGAACCTCGTCATCAACAATGAGGATCTTCTTGGCCATTACATAATCTCCTTGAAGTGTACCGGTTGAAACAGAATCGAGCTTTGCTCCCCAATGGCGCGACCATGCCACAAGAATGCGGGGTATCGCAATTGGAATAACGGGAACGGCCCAATCGTCATGAATCCGGGACGGCAAAATGACCTCCGACGCGAAGGCGATGCGGGCTGGTCCGGCTTTTCCGCTGAAGTCGGCGGAATACGCGCGGGGCCTTTGATGCCGCCCTCGGCCGGAGCCGGATATCCTCAGGAGCGGCGCTGGCCGCCCCGCTGCCGGCCCCGCCCTTGCCAAGCCAGGGCATGTGCAGTAATTCAACTAGTCCATGCAGGACGCCCGGCGCGCCATGCATTCCAGCACCGCCCCGCCGTTCCGCACCGAAACCATCCACCAGGAGTACACGACCGCCATGTGTGGTATCGCCAGTTTCTTAAGCAATAAAAAATGGTTGGAGACGCCGGACGCCGACTGGCTCTTCGCTCTCGACGCAGCCTTCACTGCCATCCGTGAAACCCCGAACCTTCTCGACGCCGCCAAGCCTCTGGGCGAGCTGGCGGAGCGGTTCTACGAGCTCATGTCCTTTGGGCTGCATATGCGGCTCGTGGGCGATCCCGAAA